>JAYUFI010000259.1:0-6330 GCA_043738805.1 Planctomycetaceae bacterium
TCGCCCCGCTGGTGTCACTGCGGCAGGCTCTTCCGTGCGATAGTTCATCGCCAACATGACCACGCTGCGGACGGACGAGAGTACGTCGCGCGGATGCTCGTACGCTGACTCGCGTCGTGCGATGTAACTCATCTCCCCCGCGAAGCCGCGATCCAACCAGCGTCGCAGCCAATCAAACCCTTCAGGCCGAGCAGCCTCGGCGACGCCACACAAATCAAAGCCGAGTTCCGTCGCACGCTGCTTCAACGCCGCAGTCAATTCGGCAGCGGACGGAATCGTTGAACTCATGCCGCAGAGCCATTTCCAGAAGTCAGCGACAAAGTTGGTTCAGAGCCCGTAGCACAGGCGGCTCGCCTGTGATTGCATCGGAGAAAGCACACAGGCGAGCCGCCTGTGCTACGTTCCGAAACTGCCACTAAGCAATCAGCTCTTTGATGCCGGAATAGGCCGGATCGGCGATCGGCATCGGACGACCGCCGACATCGAACGTCCCGGTCGAATCGACACCCAGCGCCTGCATGTAAGTGTGGAAGAGGTGCCCCGCAGTCACTTCGCGGTCGGTGACCTGAGTGCCATTGGCGTTCGTCTTGCCGATCACCGCGCCGGGAATCACCCTCGCTCCGCCGACGAGCACCGACCACGCGGTCCCCCAATGATCGCGACCGAAGAGATGATTGATGTTCGGCGTGCGACCAAATTCGCAAAGCACAACCACCAGCGTCGATTCCAGCATCCCTCGATCGGCCAGATCGCCGACCAGCGTCGCGAACGGCTGATCCCATTCGCCGAGCTGCTCAAGGTGGAAATTGAAATTCTCGTTGTGCGTGTCGTAGTTCGAGTGAGTGACTTGCACGAAGGTGACGTTGCGCTCCAACAGCCGCCGCGCCAGCAGACAATGCCGGCCGAAATCGTGCTTACCGTATCTCGCTTGATCGGCATCTGATTCCTTCGTCACATCAAACGCATCGCGCTGAGCCATCATTTGCTGAGCTTGATCGTAGCTCTGCACAAAAGCGTCGGTCATCGCAGTCCGGCGTTTGAGATTGAACCGCTCATTAGCCTTCTTGCGGAAATCATTCCGCGAAGCATCAACCGCTTCCGCAATCGCCTCCGGCCGCGCCGAGTTCGCCGGCGGGTTGCCGTTACCGAGCGCGATGCTGGCGTACTTCGGACCGAGGTATGCCGAATCGTTGCCCCTCCCGCCTCCGCCCCCAGGAGTAATGACAATGTGGCCGGGCAATCCAGCTCCTTCCGGAGAGAGACATTTTGTTGCGACCGCTCCAATTTGAGGAAACGCCATGCCGGGAGTTTCCTTGCGGCCAGTCAGCATCATGTGCATTCCTTTGCCATGATCCCCTTCCTTCGTGTTGATACTGCGAATGATCGCCAGTCGGTGCATCTGCTTGGCCGTGTGCGGCAATAGTTCGCTGATATGCACGCCAGTTTGCGATGTCGCGATTGCTCGGAACGGTCCCCCCGTGTCGGTGCCCGGTTTCGGATCCCAGCTTTCCAACTGACTCAGCCCGCCGTGCATGTTGAACACGATCACGCGCTTCTGCTGTTTGGAAAGCTGCTCAGCCATCACTGGCCGAGTCAACGTTCCAATTCCGCCTCCAACGATCACACCAGCGCCGGCCGCAACGCCTCCCAGGAACTGGCGACGACCGATCAAGTGCTCCGACGACTGACAGGCATACGAGCATTTCATGGCATGGTCTCCAAAGTAACGGTCACGCTCCGCGTGACGAAATTCCGCTCGCTAGGCGAGCGTTGGTCAGTGATTGAAACGAAACTCAGTTGACGACAGCAAGCCCCAAACCATTTCTTGGATCGCGGGGACTCGGGTGTCAGCACGGGATTGTAGGTATGTCGCTACAGCAATGACTTCGTCGTCGGTGGGGCGGCGGTTGAAGACGTTCAAATACATTTCTTCGGCCAGTAATTTCGGGTCTTGTTGAGTCGACAGCGGGCTTGCGAGCACTCCGGCCCACGAATGAACCGTGCCGCCGTTACCGTAGAACAACGCTTGATCGGCAGTCGCGTAGAAGACGTCTTGGGGCTGTCCCGCTCCGCCGCCGAATATCGCGATGAACGGGCCGGCATTTGGGCGGAGCAACTTTTCAAAGATGTGTTCTTCGATTTGTCGTTCGCGTCCGCCGAATGGCAGCGGCACTGCGGCTTCTGGTTTCGCAGCGGCGGCTTGAGCGGCTTTGTCGAGTTCGGCGTTTGCGTTCGCCGTTTGAATGCCGATGTATCCGGTTGCGGTCAGCGTGCTGGCGGCGAGTTGTTCCGGCGTTAGCGGCTTGAGGCCGGCAACGTAACAGTGCTCGGCGCAGAACTGAGTGATCTGCTCGCGAGTGGCATTCAGCGCATCGGCATCCGACTTCGCTTGTTGTTGCGTGGTCGTCAGCAACGCGGTCACGTCGGTGACGGCCTTTTGGGCGGCGGTCTTCGCGGCCTCGTCGGCGGCTTGAGTCAGCATTTGCTGAGCGGTCGCGAGTTCGGTTTGTTTCGCGACCAGCACGGCCTGTGAGGCAGCGGCTTTCGCGACTTGCACGTTGTAACCGGCGAGCGTTTTCAAACCAGCGATGCGTCGCGAGGTGACGTTCTTGTTGGCGGTGTGAGCACGAATCACGACGGCAGCGGCCTCGTGCTTCTCGCGAGCGGCGTCGAGCTTCACCTTCTCGGCGGTCCATTTTTCGCGGACGGGATTGATCGCGGTCGCGGCGGCGGTGAAGGCATCAGCTTTCGTCTTGGCCGCGGCGGTTTGATCGTCGCGAGCTTTCGTCAACGCGGCGAGTTCGGTGTTCAACGCGGTCGCACGTGCCTGAAAGAACTCCGTCGCCTTCTTGAGTTCGGCATCGTTCGGCAACTTCGCGAGAGCTTCGGCGGCCTTCGCGGCGGATTCGGAGATCGGCTTCGCGAGGTCCGCTTTCGGAGCGATCTGTCCGTTGGTCTTTGCGATCACATCGGCTGCCGCGTCCCATTGTTTACGAGCCTCGACGGCGGCAGCGGTGATTTTGCCTAATTCATCGCGCACTGGAGCAACCGCTTTCTTCGCGGCGTCGAACTCTGTGTCGGGCTGCTTTGCGGCGGCCTTCGATTGATCGACCGCGGCGGCGAATTCTTTGTCTTTCGGATCGAGTGCGGCCAACAACGCGGCGGCTTGTTGCGACGCGGCGTTCCAGTCGGCCGAGAGTTCGCCCGCTCGCTGATATGTCTGCGTCAGTGCGATCTCACGGATGATCGTCTTCAAATCGTACTTCGCCGCGACGACCTCGATGGTCAACAGGTCAAGCAACTCCGGATGCGTCGGCGGATTGTCCGAATGATGCAAATCGAGCGGATGCACGATTCCCCGGCCGAGCATCATCGCCCACACGCGGTTGGCGAGGTTGCGATTGAACTGCGCGTTGTTGGTCGTTGTGATCGCCTCGGCGAGTTTCGCGCGACGGCTGTATTTCGGGATGGGACGCACCTTATCGGCAGGCTTGACGTTGTATTCTTCACCGATCGGTAGCGGCGGATCTTCTACGAACGTGCCCATCGGAATTCGTGGAGCACTGACTCCCGATTCCTTCGTGAAAACCGATGAGAACGCGACATCGCCGTCCGCTTTCTCGGCGAGCATTTGCTTCTTTGCGACTTCGTCGTTGAACATCATGGTGCGAACGACGAACGCCTGCATTCCGTAATAGTCCGCCTGCAAGAAATCATTGACGAGCGGGCTGTCGTGGCACTGGGCACATTGCATGTCGCGACCGAAGAAGACGCGGCCAATGTCGCGAGTCATCAAATTCGGCTCGGCGGTGCGGTCGAGGAAAAACTTTGCGGCGGGCCGAGTGGTCGGGTCTGTGCCGTCCGCCGCGATCAACTCGCGGACCAGTTGGTCATACGGCTTGTTGGCAAGGAACGACTCGTACAAATACTTGTCCCACTCTGCCAACGGAACGTGAGCGTCGGCTCGGCGTTCCATCAGCATGACGCTAACGGTGTTCGCCAGATGCCGAGCAAACCACGGGCTCGCAACCAGTTTGTCGATCAGCTTCGCTCGCTTGTCAGGAGCGGGATCATCGAGAAAGGCTTTCGCTTCAGCTCCGGTCATCGTCCGACCGTGCAGGTCGAGCGACACGCGCCGAGCAAAATCGGCATCAGAGCAAATTGCCGCCACTGGCCCCAGCGGAGCTGTGTTGACGATCGCGTCAATTCGCCGATGCAACGGCTCTTGAGCCTCGGCATTCGCAGACACGGAGAGCGTAAAAACCATCGCGGCCAACGCGATGAGAGACCGAACGTAACGCAATGTGCTGACAATTCGTGCCGGCATTGGGTGGGCCTCCGGCGAAACAGGTAGGAGCCGAGTCAGGCAGGGATGACCGACGACAGCCATCTATTGGTATCGGCTGATGCGTAACGTAGGGTGGCCAACTCCAAGGGTCAACCGGAAGGTCTTCGCAGCCTGACTTTCGTTGGGAAGCTGCAACGGTCGTAGGAATTGTTCTCTGTCCGTCGTCCGTTGAAGGAATGCATGCTTTCGCCACGGACCACTGACAACCTCTCCCCGCCTCGGTTGACGTCTCACGCTCAACCCGGAGAATCACCGCCCGTCACCAAACAGAACTGAAACACCGAGAGGCATCATGAAAAAGAATCCGGTCAAGGCGGCGTTAAAGGCGGGGAAACCACAAGTCGGCACTTGGTTGTCGTTGGGCAATGTGTTCGCGAGCCGCTTCATGGCTCGCTCCGGTTTCCCGTGGCTGACGGTTGATCTCGAACATTCGCCGATCGACTGGTCCGACGCGGCGATGTGTTTTGCGTCGATTGCCGAAGCGGGTTGCGTGCCGATTGCACGAGTCCCACGCGGTGACCATGACCTCATCAAGCGCGTGCTCGATGGCGGTGCGATGGGGATTGTCGTGCCGATGGTCAACACGGTTGAAGAGGCCAAGCTCGCGATTGCTGCCGCAAAGTATCCGCCGACCGGCAACCGTTCCGTCGGCGGAGCGTTGCACGCGCTGAACTTCGATGCGACTGTCGGCGACTACTACAAGCACGCGAATGACGAGATCCTGGTCATCCTACAAACGGAATCTCCGCAAGGTGTCGAAAACGCCGAGGCGATTTACAGCCTCCCCGGAGTCGACGCGATCTTCGTCGGCCCGAACGATCTCTCCGCGCAGATGCGCGGCCCCGATGGCATCGATCCAACAGCGGCCGAACTCGAAGTGATGCTGCAACGAGTTCTCGCCGCCGGCAAGAAAGTCGGCACCCCGGTTGGTTTGCATGTGCAGACAACCGCCGACGTGCAGAAGCGCATCGACGAAGGCTGGCAGTTCATCGCCATCGGCAGCGAGTTGCGGATGATGGTCGTGGGCGCGCAAGAGATCGTCACCAAGCTGAACCTCAAGCAACACGCAGGCGACTTGGCGCGGTACTAAGCAAGCCGGTTTATGCGACCCCACTGAGCTTGCCTCGGTGGATTCGGGCTTTTGCCACCGAGATAAGCTCGGTGGGGTCAGAACGCATGACTCGCTTGACGCACATCGGACAAGTTTTTCCCCGCTTATTCTCACCCCTCATCACGACCAACGAAAGACTTCACCGTGCGGATAGCCTATCTCGACTGCTGCTGCGGAATCAGTGGCGACATGACTTTGGGAGCTTTGATCGACGCCGGAGCCGATATCGATCAGATCGTTCGCGGGATCGACTCGCTCGGATTGCCGGATGTGGAATTGCGCGTGATGGAGGTGACCAAAGGAGGCTTTCGTGCGTTGCAAGTCGAAGTCGAGCATCCCGAGCAACACGCTCATCGGAATCTGAAAGACATTACGAATTTGATCGACGGCGCGGATGAGATCACGAAGACGCAAAAAACTCTCGCCAAGAAAATCTTTCAAGCGATTGCCGAGGCCGAAGCTCACGTGCATGGGACGACGATCGACAAGGTTCACTTTCATGAGGTCGGAGCGATCGACTCGATTGTCGACATCGTCGGCGCGGCGATCGGGTTTGATCTGCTCGGCGTCGATGAAGTCATGGCGAGTCCCGTTCCGACGGGTCGAGGCCGCATCGAGATCGCTCACGGCATCTGTCCGATTCCGGCCCCGGCGACGGCCGAGTTGCTCAAAGGGATTCCGCTCGTCGATCTGGCGGTCGAAGCAGAACTGACGACGCCGACCGGCGCGGCGATTTTGAAGACGATGGTCACGCGGTTCTCGGCGCTGCCGGAAATGACCGTCGAGTCGATCGGTTACGGAGCGGGCAATCGCGATCTTGCCGACCGCGCAAACGTCTTGCGGTTGTTTGTCGGTGAGAGTGCCGCGTTGC
>JAYUFI010000260.1:0-2400 GCA_043738805.1 Planctomycetaceae bacterium
GCGCTTAAGCAAGCACTCAAGAAAGCAGCGGCGATTTTGGTCTGACGAAAGCGCATGATTCATTTCCCCCTGCGAGTCACAGAGTCGTCGGTCTCACGGGAACAGGAATTCGATCCCGATCCGCCCACCGTGGTACAAGGCCGAGCCGTGTGTCCGCAGGTCGAGAGAGGTCGTGTTATTGATATCCGTGCGGATGCCCCCAGTTTGATCCGGAGCCAACGCAATCCCGGAGAGGTACATCACTTCGTAAGCGCTGAAGAACCGTACGCTCTCATGCACAATGAACGTTCCCGTGATCCCCAAGTTGCCCGCGAAAGCAACTCGATCTTTCGTGTCCGAGAGGGTCCGCTTGTACTTTGAAAGGCCATTCTGCAAATCTTGGAACGTCTCGGTAACGGAGCCTTGAGCGTAGTTGTGAAACACGCCCGCCTTCGCATAGCCACCGAGCGTGAAGTAATCGGTTTCCAAGAAGCAGAAGTCGGCGGTCGCTTGGATGCCGTTCAATTGGTTCGACGTGCGGGTCGAGTTCGTGAAGAGCAGCACATCCGCCGGTGTCGGCGGCGTGTTTTCCGAGAAGCCCCCGGCCCCGTTGACGAGCGTCAGTCCGGCTCCCGTGAGCGCGGCATTCGACAGGCCGTCATTCGGATCGTTGTTACCGACGGTTTCATCGCCGTCAGTATCGACCGTGTTGAACGTCCCACGCAGTGCGACCGAGCCGTTCTCACGAAGCTGAATGTTGCGATAGCCGAAGCCGAAGCGAACCAGTTGCCCCGTTTGATGTCGGCCTTTGAGGTTGAAATCAAAGTCCTGCAAGTCCGAGTTGTAGTGCATTTTGTACATGGCACTGGGGTCGAGAAATTCCAACTCGTTGGTTTCGTTATTCGCCAGAGTGACCGAACTGAAATTGGCGGCCGAATTCATCGGTGCGAACAACGTGCTCTGCGAAAGGAAATTGGGATTGGGACCAACTGCCGCTTGAGCTGTCGGTGTGGCTGCGGCGTAACCGTCCGCTCCATCAAACACCAACGGACTCGCAAACGATCCCGACTGTGATCCGTTCAAACCCCGCAACTGAAAGAACGAGCCTTCGAGTTCGTAGTCATCGTTCATGAACGATGCAGACAGACGATAGCCGGAGTTGTAGTTGAACTTGGTATCGCGCTGGCTGAAGGCATCGGGACCGGTCACCACCGGATTATCCTTCGCGTGATTCTGCCGCGTGAAGAAGACGTAGTCCGCTTGCACACGGAACTGCGGCCCCAACTCCAATCCATTGGCGAAGCCATCGCCGTTGTCGAAGTAGTAAGACGAATGATCCGCCGGGCTCGGTGCCACAGCCGACGGACTCTCCGTCGGCGGCTGAGCCCAAGCCAATGCCGAGCCCATCCACACCGCTAGCACTCCCGCGGCGATCCATGATCGGCGCAGCAACATAGTCAATTCCCCCCTTGCGGCATTGCTTGCCGGTCATCGACTCATGGCCGTCAGACCACGCGACAATCCCCCCAGCGCAATGCAGGCACTCTCCTCGAACTTATCGGTTCGATTGTGCCGATTGCTCCACAGGAAGCGAAAAGAACGATTCGATGGGTCGCGCAAAATTCGCCGCCGCTCTTGTGTCCGATCAGCCGTTGGGCTGACGCCCTTACTTGAGGTCGGGGGATTTGACGGCGGTGTGGGTTCCGGATGAACAGACGGAGGCGTTGCGGGATCTCGAACGATCACGGGACGACGCCAAGAATGCGGAGCGTGTGACGCGGCATCAGCTCGGCCAGTTTTTTGTTGCGGAACGAGCGGGTGTCTCGCGACGGCCACTCGTGGACACAGAAGCACAGCGCGTGGTTGAAGCCGCAGAAGGCAGTGGT
The DNA here is from genome assembly GCA_043738805.1 of Planctomycetaceae bacterium. Classification (GTDB taxonomy): domain Bacteria; phylum Planctomycetota; class Planctomycetia; order Planctomycetales; family Planctomycetaceae; genus SXKJ01. The sequence continues at coordinate 1,866 of JAYUFI010000260.1, forward strand.
GATCGCGGCGGAGATCGGCAAGGCAACCTGTGACCGGAATATGTGGAACTCCGTCGCCAGATGTGTGACGAACTGGGAATGACGGAACGCGACCTCTCGTTCGCAGCCGAGTTAATCGCGGCCAAAAGCTCGTGTACCTCCAAGTCGGCGAGCGCGAGCAGCAGGCCGATGGCCCGAAGCCGGAAACGCGATCGCTCTTTTGGAAGCTCGACTTTCGCGAGGGCTGGTCGAGACGATCGAGTCTCTCAGGGCCGAGATCGCGCGCACGACTCGCAGGTCACACAAATGTCCGAGCGTGCCGAACAACTTCGACGACGCATCGTCGCGGTGAAGGCCGCCGAACAGTTCAAGAGTTACTCCGAGATCGACTTCGTCAGCCACGAGCGGGCCATCTCGGAACTTCGCCTAATTGAGCAGAATCTCGGCTAAGAACTTGTCCAAGAACAACGCCGTAGACCGGTTTTCCAAACCGGTCGCAGTGGAACACCCGGTTTGGAAAACCGGGCTACAAAACCACGGAGTTGTTCTTGGACAA
>JAYUFI010000261.1:0-2397 GCA_043738805.1 Planctomycetaceae bacterium
GTTGAAACGCTCGTCGAGCCAACGAAACAACGCATACGTTGCGCCGTGATCCTGAAGGATTGAACCCAAATCGTCATGGGATGGCTTCAGTGTTCCGTCCTTCTTGAGGCGATCCAGGAGACTCGGACTGAAGAAGGCATTGCCGTCACCGTCGCGACGGTGAAAGAGGTACTGCGTGAAGATGATTCGCGCCAGCAAGTCGTGACAGAAATTCATCGGCAGTTCCATCGCCAAGAGGCGACCGCGAACGTACCGCAGGTTCTTCAGCAGCAAAGCATCGGCTCGACCATCGACGGGAAAATGGTCGGGGCGCTGTCGCTGAATGTGACCGGTGATGAGGCTGACCCAATGCAACAAGTCGCGAATATTGCGCTGCTCCGGCGTGCCCGATGGCTTGAAGTCCGGCGGCGTTGGGAGTTCGCAGACTCTTCGCAATTCTTCCGGCTGATCGGGATCGCAATAGCACGTCCAGGCAATGATCCGCTGCGGCTCCAACGTGACGAGCAGCGAGGTCCGGGAGAAACTCCACGCAAGACGATGAGCTTCGTTCAACGCTTCGTCACTCGCTCCACTCGCAAACTGGCAGACCACCGCGAGCGGGGCGGTCGTATCGGCTGAATCCGAATTCAGAACGAGAATGCCCGTTTCCACTTGGAGCTGCGGAAACTTCTGCTTGAGCGAATCGTTGATCTTGCGTTTGGCGAACTCCCAAGACGACCTTGCACCCGCACCTTGCGGATCAAGGATTCTCTGGGGCGATGGCCATCCCAGCCATTGATGTGCTTGTTCAAGTAGCATTGATGTGGTTTATCACGAGCAGGAAAGAGGGTGAATGTTGCGGCTCATCTTACGGACAACGACCTGATTGCTCCAGCCGTCGAGCGAGTGCCACCAAGCGACTGATCACACGGGATTTGTTGGTGTGGCCCACCGCTTGTGCTCCGTTTCACGCTCATGAATCGCTGCTTGACTCGGCGAGTGACTGCTTCGAGGGCGGGACTCATTCCGCTGGCGAGCGTGGGGACGAAACTCAGCAATGCGCCGGGGCCGTGACTCGGACGCAGTGACGCGAGGTCTTGTCGAAGCGATTCCGCGATCCGTTGAGCCAGCAACGGCGGGACGGCGTTGCCGATGAGTTGAGCCTTCTCCGACACGCTTCCATGGAATTGGAAGTCTGTCGGGAACGTCTGCAAGGTCGCGCACTCCCGAAGCGTGAGCGGGCGGTCTTTGGTCGGATGAATGAACTCACGCAGCACACCGCCGGTGATTGCCTTCGACGGTTCGTCGGCACGCAGGCGTCGGACACCGGCGGGGGCACCGCCGCGTCGTTCGGTCGGCGTGCCGTCCATGACTCGGCGAAAGGCTCGCTTGCGATAGCTCTCGTGCCAGAGTTCTTCCGGCAGATCGCGCATCGTTTGCCCTTGCTCCAACAACTTTGCACGCCGCAAGTCTTCGTCGCTCAGTGGTTGGATGTCGTGATCGGTGGATGACTCAGTACCGATGCAGGACGCTGGCGGCAGGTCGGCCAGCGAATCAGCCAGCGTGGGTGTCGCGTAACACCTCATGCCGTTGGCAAGATGCGCGCCGGGTGCTCCAAACGCCGCGTGCGTCGCCTCTGGAAAAGATGGCTCCCAGCCGAGTCCGCCGATGGCGATGACGCGCTTGCGATGCTGCGGAACACCGAAGTGAGCGGCGTTGATCTTGCGAAGATGGATTCGGTATCCCGCCTCGATCAACGGTTCGAGGAGTTCCAACACGAAGTCGCCACGCGCGGCAGTCAAGAATCCTTCGACGTTCTCGAAGACGAACGCAGCGGGACGAACTCGCGCGATGAGGCGACTGAATTCGCCGACCAGCGAGTTGCGGGCATCATTGGCTCGACGCATCCCCGCCGATGAAAAACCTTGGCACGGCGGCCCGCCGACGATCACCGTCGGACAAGAGATGTCCAAGTCACGAGTGATCGCGACGCGCTGAACGTGATCGCCCAAATTGGCTCGGTAAGTCTCGACCGCAGGTTGCCAGTGGTCGAATGCGGCCTGCGATTGGAAACCGGCCCGAACGAATCCCAACGAGAGGCCGCCTGCTCCGCAAAACAAGTCGATCACCGACGGTGGCGTTGTCGTGTTCTTCACACTGCATCCATTCCAACAAGACCAGGGGGACTGTGGTTGCGGATAATTCAGAACGATCATGTTCTGATTGAGGCGACATTCTATCGGAATCGCCGTAATCGGCCATCGGCTTCACCGGGATGTCCATCGAGCGGAAGTACACCAACAGTCGCACCGCAGTCCTCATGCGTGGGCGCGTGAAGTGTGACTTGGTTCACTTCCCGCCGATGCAGTACAGCGCGCGGTCGGTGCGCAGCAGGAGTTGGCCGTTGTGGATGGCGGG
>JAYUFI010000262.1:0-6311 GCA_043738805.1 Planctomycetaceae bacterium
AGTTCATGCGACCGGAAGTTTGCACGCGCGGGTGATGGCCTCGAACGATCCCGATACTAGCCGTCTCGTGACGTTCGGCATCTATGAAGCGACTCGCAATCCGTTGTACGTGTCATCGCTGTTGCTGTTTGGTGCGTATGCGTTGTTCTTCGGAGTGTGGTGGGCAGTTGGGTTCGTGCTGTTGCATTTGCTCCGATATCAACGGGTCATTCGCCTGGAAGAGTCTTGCTTGCGGCAACAGTGGAGACAGGAGTTCGATGACTACTGTCAGAAGGTGCCGCGCTGGTGGCCACGTTGGCGAAGCTTCGGACGCATCACCGGGATTTGCATTTCGTCACACGGCATCGTGTCCAACATCGTCTACGTCGGAGTCTGGGCGGGGATCGTCGCGTCGGCCGTGATGGGCGATCTGACGTGGATCATCCCGTTTGAAGTTGCCGGGGGCTTGGTCATGGCGTTTCTTTATCGAGGCGATTCCGCGCCACAAGCTCCGCCAACGCCATCAACTCAGGACAGCGGAGAACGTGAAGACTCGACCGGGCCGAGCAACTGACAGATAGTCGGTCGTGGCCAAGATGATCGAGTCCGTTAGCGAGCCAGCGTTGAACGCAATCCGTTCGTTCTGAGCGATCGCCGAATCGAGACACAACTCAAACGGCAAAATCGGCGGCCCGAATGGTGGTACGCAACCGGGAACGAGTCCCGTGAGTTCGAGCAATTCTTCCGGCGTGGCGAATCGCATCTTCTTCACGTTGAGTTCGCGACGAATGGCCCCTGAATCGAGCTTGTGATCCGCCGACAAAACGAACAGTCGAAAGACCTCGTCTCCTTTCATCAGCAACGCTTTGCCGCCGATGTGCAACGCTTCGCCGCGAGCCTTCGCCGATTCTTCGGAAGTCCGAGTCGGCTCGTGATGCACTTCGCGAAAACTGAACCCCGCGTTCGTCAGCAATTGGCGAATCGCGGGGAGGATTTCGAGACCTTGTGGAAATGTCATGGTAGCGGCCTGATGCTGAATTGAGATTTCCAATTTGACATCAGGTCATCTTCCGAATCTGCTCCCACACGTCGCCGCCAAACAAGTCGAGCATTTTGGCTAAGCCTTCAGCGGCGAACTCGGTTCCCGACACAAACTTTCCTGGCCGAGTCCAGGCTTGCAACTTCTCCGGCGAGATCTTCAATAAGCGGACGATGAGCGTGTCCATGTCCTCTTCCAAGAGCTTGAAGTGCCGCGCCCATTCTGCCGCTTCTTCGAGACGAACTTCCTCGTCGCTGTGCCAACGAATGGGATGAAACAGCAATGTCGAATGAGCCGTAACATATCGCTCTTCACACGCGGCGAACGGCAGGATCGTGGCTGAGCTGCATTCTCCGGCGACGACACCGACCGCTCGCAGGCCACGTAGTTTGATGACCGATGCAAGTGCGAGTCCGCAGTAAATGCTCCCGCCGCCGCTGTCGAAGAAGATTGTCCCGCGACTGTTGCGCGGGACTTCCATCAGTTGTTGGAAGAGTTCCACTTGCTTGTCAGTCAAATCGCCGAAGATGCCAATTTCCCATTCGGGTTCTTTGGGACGCTTCGACGACCAGGCACCGGGCACCGGGTACGGTTTCAAGCGAGAGGCGTCTTCGTCAGCGGTCGGTTTCTTTTTCTGGCGAATCATTGAGCGTGGTCGTTTCTGGTGAAATGCAGACGGCATAAGGCGGTCGGGCTTTTAGCCGTCCGATTGCTCGACTGCAACTCGCCGAGCGATACGATGCTACTCGTTCTTTCGTCGCTCGGTTTTTCAAACCGGGTCGCTCGTTTCGCCCGGTTTGAAAAACCGGGCTACGGGATCGCTTCACCGTGCCAAACTTACCTTCGATTCGTTCCCTCCTGCCCCCAACCTAAAGGAGCCGCCTCGTGACTCACCTCCGCATTCCCGCATTGATGTTGCTGGCCTTCAGTCTCTTTGTTTCGTCGTCAGCAAACAGCATCGCTGCTGATAACGTCAAGTTGGCTCGTTCCGGAGACACACTCGCGGTCACGATCAACGGTCACGATTTCACGACCTACAACTTCGCGAAGACATTACCGAAGCCGTTTTTCTCACCAGTGAAAGCGGCGGACGGAACGCTGTTGACTCGGCCCATCGTGGGCGAGGATTACAAAGGAGATCACCCGCACCACAAAGGAATTTGGGTCTCCGTCGATGAGGTCAACGACATCAAGTTCTGGGCGGAAAAAGGGAAGATCGAAAATCGCGGCATTGAGTTGATCGCCGCTGAAGGGAACCCGGTGAAGCTGAAGGTCGAAAACCATTGGCTTGGAGAAGACGGGAATGCGGTGTTGGTTGAGACGACTGCGATCTCGATTTTTGCCAATCGCATGTTGGCCTATGACATTTCCTTGCGCATGACGAGCGGCGACGTGCATTTCAAAGATACGAAAGAGGGTTTGTTTGGCGTCCGCATTGCCGAGTCGATGCGCGAAGACAAAGGGGCCGGCATCGTCACGAACGCTGATGGCAAGAAAGCCACGAAAGAATGCTGGGGACAACGCTCCGCCTGGGTCGATTACACCGGACCCGTCGATGGCAAAACGGTCGGCGTGGCGGTCTTCGATCACCCGCAAAACTTCCGCCCCAGCCGCTATCACGTCCGTAACTACGGTCTGTTCTCCGTCAGCCCGTTCGGTGAGAGTGCTTACACCAACGGTCAAGAAAAACCGGTGAGCGACATCTTTAAGAAAGACTCCATCGTGCGATTGCGCTACGGCATCTACTTCCATGCCGGAGATGCGGCTGCGGCGAATGTGGCTGCGGTGTATCAGCAGTTTTTGAAGGCAGAATAGGCGGAGAATTTTACCATGCTTGCAACTCGAAACATTGAACTGCCAGAACAGCACATTGCAGAGTTCTGCCGTAAGTGGCAGGTGACTGAATTCGCGTTGTTTGGTTCGGTGCTACGAGATGAATTTTCACCGGACAGCGATGTTGATGTCGTGATTCGCCTGGCTGATGAAGCTCCCTGGAGTTCGTTCGATTGGGTCGAAATGAACGACGAATTGAAAACTCTCTTTGGGCGTGACGTTGATCTTGTGGAAGTGACCGGGTTGCGGAATCCGATTCGGCGACATGAGATCATGAGCACACGTGAGGTGATCTATGCCGTCTGAAAAAAGCGATGCCGCGTGGCTCTGGGACATGCTTGACGCGGCGCAAGCCGTGAGTGAATTCATCCGCGATAAAACCTTTGCGCAATACGTTGCCGACCGACTTTTGCGTTCTGCAGTCGAGCGGCAAATCGAAATCGTCGGCGAAGCGGCTCGAAAGGTTTCCAGTGAATTTCAGCAGTTGCCTCCAGAAATCCTTTGGCGACCGATTATCGCTCAGCGGCATGTGTTGGCTCACGAATACGGTGAGCTTCGTCACGATCTATTGTGGCGAGTGGCAACCGTGCATATTCCCAAATTCATCACCGCGCTGACGCCGTTCGTTCCGTCCGCACCTCAATGAGACTGTCCCCAAAACTGCCTTCGGCTTGAGCTTCTACATGACTGACTACACCCGCATGGAATTGATGATCTGCTCCGCCGCTCGGTGGTTGGAGGATGGGGCGATGGTTGTCGTTGGAACCGGTGCTCCGTGTGCAGCGGCGATGTTGGCTCAGAAGACGACGGCACCGAATCTCACGTTGTTGTTTGAAGCAGGAGGAGTCGGGCCGCAGTTGCCACGAATGCCAATCAGCGTCGGGGACTCGCGGACGTTCTATCGCGGGCTGATGGCGACCAGCATGGCCGACATCATGGAGACCTGTCAGCGCGGCATGGTCGAGTACACGTTTCTCGGCGGTGCTCAGATTGATCAGTTCGGCAACCTCAACTCAACGCAGGTTGGCACCGACCATTCGCGGCCCAAAGTTCGTTTGCCGGGTAGCGGCGGGGCGAACGACTTGGCCTCGCTCTGCTGGCGGATTCTGGTCATCACGCCGCATGATCGACGACGGTTTGTGGAGAAGTGCGACTTCGTCACAACGCCGGGATATCTCACTGGACCGGGTGCTCGTGAGGCCGCAGGATTGCCGGCGGGGACTGGTCCCTACAAAGTGATTACCGATCTGGCAGTGCTCGGATACGACGACGCCACGAAACGGATGCAGGTCGAATCGTTGCATCCGGACGTCAGCTTGACTGATGTTCGCGGTCGAACCGGCTTTGAGTTGCTCGTACGTGATCCGCTCGAAACCACGCCCGCTCCCGATGCGGAAATGCTCGACATCTTGCGACGTGAAGTTGATCCGCTGCGGTACATCATCGGACGAGGCTGATCACAACCCTGTATCGAGGCCGTTTCAAACGATATTGGCCCGCAGAAATCATCAACGACGCAGGCGAGCCGGGTGGCGTTAGCCCTCGGACTCTTTAACAACGAAGTCCAGTCAAGAACAAGGTCCGCGGGCTGACGCCGCCCGGCTCGCCGACTTGAATTCAATCGCGGGTCCACCACGCATGACTCAAACACAAAATCCGATTCGCGATGAGTTCAGTTTTGAATTGTCCGCCGAAGCAATCACGGTGCGGATTCGCTGGTTCGGTTTGGCGATCGGTTATGCGCTCGTCAATTTCATGAGTCGAGACGTGACGACCGCGCACTCGGCGTTGCCGGCATGGCTTTCGAATCAGCAAGTTCTCAACGGCATTTTGACGCTGGGTGCGGCGTACGCGATCGCTGACACATACTTCAGCTTGCGTGGCCGAGTCTTCCTGAGCCGCTGGCCAATCGTCGTCTCCGTGATGGAGGCGTTGTTCATCGGCGTGCTGTGTCACTTCGACGAGGGGCTCGAAAGCCCGTTTCGGTTTTACTATTTTTTGTCGTTATTGGTCTGTGCGTTTCGGTACTCGAAGCTGATCACGTTCTCGACGTTCGGCCTGCACGCGCTGAGCTATGTGTTGCTCGCGGTCGCAACATCTCCGCAGTCCACGAACGATCCGACGCGGGTCACGCTGATGCTGATTTGGCTCGGCTGGGTCACGTGGGCAAGCACTTCGCTGGCGGGGTTGCTGCAAGTGGCCGGAAGTCGGCTCGGCTTTCTCAATGACGAACTTCGCAAGAATCAGCGTGAACTTGAGCAGCGGATCGACGAGCGAACGAACGATCTGAAGGAGTCTCAAGCACTCGTCGTGCAACAGGAAAAGCAAGCGGCGTTCGGACTGCTCGCGGCCGGGATCGCTCACGAAGTTGGGAATCCGCTGGCGGGAATCAGCTCGGTGATTCAATTGCTCAATCGCCGTGATGTCGATGATTACACGCGCGAGCGATATCAAATGGTCGATGATCAACTGCGTCGCATTCAACGCACGCTGCGAGAACTCATCGATTTCAGCCGCCCCGCGATGCTCGAACGCAGCCAGTGCGATGTGCAAGAACTCGTCGAGGCGGCACTCAACATCGCAAAGTATTACAAGCGGCGTAAGAACAAGCAGATCATCACGCAATACGCCGAAGGGCTGCCGAAGATCAACGCTGTGCGCGATCAGTTGGTGCAGATATTCCTGAACCTGATCCTCAATGCGATGGACGCGACAGCGGAAGGAGGCACGATCGAAATTGCTTCGCAACAAGACGGCAATCGCCTACGAATCTCAATCCGCGACGATGGCCACGGCATCGCCGAGCCGGATCGAATACGTCTGTTTCAGCCGTACTTCACCACCAAAGAAACCGGCACGGGCCTCGGCCTCTTCGTCTGCAAGCTGATCGTCGAACGCAATGAGGGCCAAATTGAACTCAGCAAGACATCGCCAAAAGGGACAACGTTTTCAGTGTTGCTACCTTGCGCGGTGAGTAAACGACAGGATGGCGCAGCAGGCTAATTCTTCAATTGCCGCAGCATTGCCGATGTGGAAACCGCCGGCCGCTGGCGAGCGTTCTCGGACACTGTTAGTTTACGACCTCGTTTGTCCGATGCCGCAATAGCGTCCGTTCAAGTTGCAAGCGGTCTTCCGTCTTCAATCCCAATTATCGTTCGGCCTGATCAATGTCATTCCTCCCTGTTGAAGAGCAACTGGCCATCATTCGCCGCGGCGTTGAGAAGATCGTTCCGGAGAACGAACTCGTCGTGAAGTTGGCGAAGAGCCGCGAGACGAATACTCCGCTGCGCGTGAAATACGGCATCGACCCAACCGGTATCGACGTGCATTTGGGGCACACGGTGCCGTTGCGAAAGATCCGGCAGTTTCAGGAACTGGGACATCAAGCGGTCATCATCATCGGGAATTACACGGCGTTGGTCGGCGACCCCAGCGGACGCGATCACGCTCGCAGCAAGCG
>JAYUFI010000263.1:0-16797 GCA_043738805.1 Planctomycetaceae bacterium
GAAACCGCTTCTTTTGGTGATCGAGGGACGTGCAAAGTAGGCGACTGACCACAGACCTTGACTACGGCAACACGCGACTGCCGCTCGTCTGCTTAATCCCGGTCGTCGGGCGTGCATCGGCTCCTTTGGCGGTGCCGCGTTGGCCGTGCTTGATTTTCATTTTGGCATACAAGCCTTCGACCAGTCGGTCTCCCTTGTTGATCACTTCGGCGGAAACACGAGCACCATGAGTGACCGGGCTGACGGTCGGATCAATGAAGACCACTTTCCCTTCAAAGACTTCTTTTTCGATATCGAGGTCACGATTGGGGATGTCGATCTGCACTTCGACCGAGTCCCCTTTCTTGACGCTCCAGATGTCCTCAATCGGGATATAGCCTTCGACTTTGACGATGCGAGTGCTGATCAATTCCAAAATCGGAGTCCCTTGCGAAACCGGCTCCCCCTTTTGCTTCAGGATTTTTCGCACGACACCGTCGAAAGGAGCTTCGATATGAAACGTCTTCAAATCTTCGGTTGCCTTTTCGACCTCCAGCTTCGCGACCAGTTGCTCGAACACCGCCTGTTCGCCTTGCAGAACGGCCTTTTTCCAAGCGAGCCGAGCGCGTTCCATTTCGATAAACGTCACCGTCCCTTTAAGTTTGCTGTTGGCCTCCAAAATCTTGTCGTATTCCGCTTTGGCAACGTCCGCAGAGACCTCCGCAAACTTGATTTGGACGTCGTTCTCTGACTTCTGCTGCGCGATCTTCAGTGCCGCTTGCGCGCCGCCATCCAAGAAGCCGACGATCTTCTGCTGGGCCCGAACTTCGTCACCCTCTTTGGGTTCCATGTAAGAAATCACGCCCGGACGATCGCTGCCCAAAACAACGCTGTTGACCAGCTTGATATGACATTTATTGAGTTGCAGCCAACGCCCATTGGGATCGCGATGAGTCTGTGCTTCGACGTCCGACTCGTCCTCCAGAGATCTTTGTACTTTGGAGTTCTGCCACGCTTGGCTCACTTTGCCGCCGACCACAACCACGCCCAGCGACAACGCCGTCATCGCCAACCAAGACCACTTCGAGGGGAACAGCCGCATGGGAAACTCCTTTGGACCCGCCAGATCATTGCTTCCAGACGTGTATCACGAGAAGAACAGAGGCGGCAGTCTAGTCGCGAGTGCCAAACGTGGGAACGCGAGGTTTTGGACGATTTTGCGAGGGTATCAATGAGGCCCGATGCCTACGGAGCACACGGAAAAATACAGAAGTATCTGGGCAGACATTTTCAATTCAAACGATTTGAACCAGCCACTCCGTTCGTAGAATGTTCCTGTCTTCCTTCCATGTTTTTTCGTGTGTTCCGTAGGCTGATCCCTTTCGCCCAGTTTGTCAGCGCCAAAAAAACTCGTGCATTAGACACCGATGGGGACGGCATTCTCGAATTCTGCCTTCTGCCTGTAGGATGTCGAATATCGTGTCGAGGCGGCTCTGCAATTCTGGAATCAGTGAAGGTGACGTCTGTGAAAATTGCGTTGGCACAACTCAATCCGATCGTGGGTGATCTCCACGGGAATGCCGAACTCATCAAGGCGGCAGCCGTGAAAGCTCGCGCTGCCGGTGCAGACTTGCTGGTCACTTCCGAATTGGTCATCAGCGGTTATCCGCCGAAAGATTTGCTGCTGCGAGAAGGCTTCGCCCATTCGTGCGATCGAGCGGTCAGCGCTCTTGCCAAGGAATTGCCGCAAGGGCTCGGTGTGTTGGTCGGGCATCCGACTCGGTGGGGTGTCCCCGACGGCAGAACGGCGAACGCGGCGACACTTCTGCTCAAAGGAACAGTCCGCGACACGATCCACAAGACGCTGCTCCCCAACTACGACGTCTTCGATGAGCAACGTTATTTCCGTCCGTCGGGGCGAGTGACTCCGATCGCGTTCGGCGGTTTGCAGCTCGGCGTCCACATTTGCGAAGACGCTTGGTACGGCGAGCCGCGCACGTCGTATCACGAGCGGCCGCTGCAACAGTTTGACCCCGTCGCCGATTTAGTCGCCGCCGGTGCGGAGGTGTTGATCAATCTCTCCGCCAGTCCGTTCGAGAAAGACAAGCCGCATCGCCGCTTGAATCTGCTCCGCCGACATATTTCGAAACACCGCAAGCCGTTCGTCTTCGTCAATCAAGTCGGCGGTAATGACGATCTCGTCTTCGATGGCAACAGCTTGGTCATCGACGCGGCTGGCCAGGTGGTCGAGCAATTGGCACCGTTTGCAGAAGAGTTACGTATTGTTGATACGACGTTGTTTGTGGAAGGAACGAAAGAGACCGCAGGGACTCAACGGGGAGACACGACACGACCGCGCGAGGCGGACTTGTTAGACGCGCTCGTTTTGGGACTGCATGATTACCTCCGAAAAAGCGGCTTCAAAGACTGCGTACTCGGCTTGAGCGGTGGAATCGACTCGGCGTTGGCGGCGTACATCGCGACTCGAGCGGTGGGTAAAGAGCACGTTCATGGATTGCTGATGCCTAGCCGTTACAGCAGCGAGCACAGCGTCTCCGATGCGCGTCTCTTGGCCGAAAATCTCGGCATTGATCACGCGGTTGTTCCGATCGACGCGATGCACCGCGCGTATGAAGCGACAACCATTGTCGATGCGGACCTTGCGAGTCAGCGTGCCGGGCTGGCCGATCAAAACTTGCAAGCCCGCATTCGAGGGGCGCTCGTCATGATTCGCAGCAACCGACACGGGTGGCTCGCACTGGCAACGGGCAACAAGAGCGAGTTGGCGGTCGGCTATTGCACGTTGTACGGCGACATGGCCGGCGGCTTCGCGGTCCTGTGCGATCTCCTCAAACGAGACGTTTACGCCGTCTCCCGCTACATCAACGATGTCCGCGAAGGCCGTGAGGTGATTCCGCTCAGTTCGATCACGAAAGCACCGAGTGCCGAACTCGCGCCAAACCAATTCGATCAAGACACGCTCCCGCCGTATCCGATTCTCGACGCGATCTTGGAAGGACTCATCGAACGTGAAGAGTCAGTTGCCACACTTTGCGAAACGTTCCCTGCTGAAACCGTGCGTTGGGTTGCCACTCGTTTGGATCGCAACGAATTCAAACGCCGACAAATGCCTCCTGGCATCAAGCTCACATCACGAGCCTTCGGCAGCGGCCGACGAATGCCGATGGCCGCGAAGTTCGATTGGTCATAGCCCGTCAATGAAGACTGGTCATTGGATCGCAGATTTTCGATTCACGGAGCGAATTATCCGATGCGTTTGCAATGCATCGAAGTTCACCAAGCGTTGCCAAGGAAAGTCGTAGACCGACTGGCGGGACTCCGATCCAATTCGCAGTTACACTCCGCCGCATCATGGCAGGCAACTCATTCGGACAAGCGTTTCGGATTACCACGGCCGGGGAAAGTCACGGGCCGGGGAATGTGGTCATTATTGATGGCGTTCCGCCCGGCATTCCGCTGACGGAAAAGGATTTGCTGGTCGATTTGCAACGGCGACGACCGGGGCAAAGCAAGATCGTCACTCAACGGCAAGAAGACGATCTGCCGGAGATTCTCGCCGGTGTGTTTGAGGGACGGACGACCGGCACGAGCGTCGCGATTTTGATTCGCAACGCCGATCAGCGGAGCCGCGACTACGAGGACATCAAAGGCAAGTACCGCCCCGGTCATGCCGACTTCAGCTTCGATGCGAAGTATGGCTTTCGCGATTATCGCGGCGGCGGACGATCGAGTGCTCGCGAGACGACGGCACGTGTTGCAGCGGGTGTTGTCGCGAAGAAGGTTTTGCAACAGGCTTTCGGCGGCGAAGTGATCGGCTACGTGGCTCAAGTGGGCGACGTGCGGGCGACGATCGTAGATCCCGTCGCCGTGACGATGGCTCAAGTCGAAACTCTGCCGAACGGGGAGCCGAACATCGTGCGCTGTCCCGACGCGGATGTCGCTGCTCGCATGGTCGAACTGATTGAGTCGGTTCGCAAAGAAGGGGACTCGATCGGCGGTGCGGCGGAGATCGTTGCGAAGAACATTCCGGCGGGACTGGGCGAACCGGTGTTTGACAAGTTGAAGGCCGATTTGGCGAAAGCTCTTTTCAGTTTGCCGGCGGTGCTCGGTGTTGAGTACGGCATCGGCTTCGGCTGCGTGACGATGCGGGGCAGTCAGCACAACGATCACTTCATCGCCGATGCGGCTCACCCGCGCGACGGTCATGCGGGAATCACAACCGACTCGAATCGACATGGCGGAATGCTCGGCGGAATTTCGACCGGCCTGCCGATTGTGCTGCGAGCGGCCGTGAAGCCGACGAGCAGTTTGCCGATCGAGCAACCGACGGTGACTCGCGCGGGAGAACCGACAACCATTCGGACCAAAGGACGGCACGATCCCTGCCTGCTTCCAAGATTCATCCCAATGGCCGAGGCGATGGTCGCGATCGTGATCGCCGATCATTGGCTGCGATGGAAAGGGCAAGCAGGTGGTTAACCTCACCTGCGAAACATCATGCCTTGGCTACAACGACAACTGCGATTGCCGGCGATGAGTCGCGGGTTTCATCTCGTTACCGAACACATCACATCGGCGTTGCCCGAATTGAGCCGCGTCAAAGTCGGGCTGTTGCACGTCTTTATTCAGCACACATCGGCGTCAATCACGATCAACGAAAATGCTGATTCTGACGTACCAGCGGATTTGGAAAGCTCGTTCAATCACATCGCTCCGGAGAAATTTCCGTATCGACACACGGTTGAAGGGCCGGACGACATGCCGGCTCACGTGAAGGCGGCGATGTTGGGAAGTTCGGTGTGGGTGCCGGTCGGAGACGGGCGGCTGTGTTTGGGAACGTGGCAAGGAATTTATCTGTGCGAGCATCGCAATCAGGGCGGCTCGCGGCGATTGATCCTGACGTTGCAGGGCGAATGGACGGAGGTTTGAGATGAGGCGTGTGTTGCAGTTTTGGAAGAAGTTCGTCGGCACTTTGTCGTTCGCTCTTCTCGTCATCGTTGCGGCGGGATGCCCGCAATCAGCGACTGCGCCCGTGCCAACGACATCGTCAACATCGGGTAGTTCGAGCAACGGGAAGTCGAGCGGGCCGTTACCGGATTCGCCGATTCGGTTTGAAGAAGTCACCGATCGGTCGGGTGTGAAATTCACTTACCGCAACGGTGACGAAGCGGGTGAAGTGGCGATCCTCGAATCGTTGGGCGGTGGTGTCGGACTGTTCGATTATGACGGCGACGGCGACCTGGATTTGTGTCTGCCGGGGGGGGGGCATCACAGTGACAAGAAAATGGATGGCAAACGCGATGTGCTCGGCTGGCCTCATGCGATCTATCGCAACGATGGCGACTGGCACTTCACCGAAGTGACCCAACAAGCGGCGGTGCCGATGTCCTCGCATTACACACACGGCGCGGCAGCGGCGGACTTTGATAACGATGGCTTCTGCGATGTACTCATCACTGGATACGGCGGAGTGCAGTTGTTGCACAATCACGGCGATGGCACGTTTGTTGAAGTTTCGCAGTCAGCGGAGATGACAGACACTCTGTGGAGTTCCAGTGCTGCATGGGGTGATTTCAACAAGGATGGTGCGTTGGACATTTACGTGGCGCACTATGTCGATTGGTCGTTCGACAAACATCCGTTCTGCCCTGGCCCGAAAAAAGGGACTCGCGAGTCATGTCCGCCACGCGAGTTTGAAGGCTTGCCAGACGTGCTGTATCTCAGCAACGGCGACGGCACGTTTCGAGACGCCTCGAAGGAAAGCGGACTGCGTCCCGATGGCAAAGGTTTGGGCGTGCTGACCGCCGATCTCGATTTGGATGGCGATGTCGATGTTTATGTGGGGAACGACACGGTTGCCAATTTCTTATTTCGGAATGACGGCACGGGGAAATTTCAAGAGGTTGGCCTCATCAGCGGCACAGCGGTGAATCAAACGGGATCACCCGACGGCAGCATGGGAGTCGATGTCGGGGACTTTAATTTGGATGGCTTACCCGACTTGTGGGTCGTGAACTTCGAGCGTGAAAGCATCGCGCTGTATCGCAACGAAGGAAACTGCCAGTTCCAACACGTGAGCCAAGGGAGCGGAATCACCGCCATCGGTGCGCTGTACGTCGGTTGGGGAACGGCCTTTTGTGACTTCGACAAGGATGGAGACGAAGACACGTTCGTCTCGAACGGTCACGTGATTCGGTATCCTGAGAACGCACCGATTTCACAGAAACCGCTGCTGTTCAACAATCAAAATGGGAAGCGACTGGAAAACGTCGCCGCTGTGGTCGGCCCGTATTTCAACACCGGTCATCAAGGTCGAGGGAGCGCTGCCGGAGACATCGACCGCGATGGAGACGTTGATCTGGTCATCTCGCGAATGAATCAACCGGTCGCGCTGTTGTCGAATACGACGCAGGTTCCGAACCACTGGATTTCGTTCAAGCTGATTGGCCGCACGAGTCCTCGGCATCCCATCGGCGCGGTCGTCCGCATCAAAACGCCGCAAGGCGAGCGGATGCGCCAGATCAAAGGTGGAACCAGTTACGGTTCGACGGTCGATCCGCATTTGCTCTTTGGCCTCGGTGAAAACTCAACGATCGAGTCGGCCACGATCGCTTGGCCATCGGGCGAAATGCAGTCGCTGACGCAACTCAACGGGGACCAAAGTTGGATCATTCGAGAAGGTGCCGAGCCTCAGCCAGAACGGTGAAAGAAAACAGTTCGCTTAATGAGCAGAGACGCTGCCTGCCTCGGTTTTCCGCTTGTTGACACCCCACGCGAGCGGTCCTAGCATCGCCGCGCTTGTCGGTGTTCTGGTTTGCCTGTCATCACACATTTCGCGACGCCGCTTCATTTCTCGACGGACATCATCATGCGTGCCATCGTCCGCTCTGATCGCTGGTCACAGTTTGCGAACCTTTTGAGAGTTTGTCTGGCGAACATCGCTTCGTGGCGACTGGCGAGTTGGTTTCCGATGACCGCAGCCTGGCTGGCCATCACGGGACTCTCGCTGTCTTCGAACACGAGTATTGCTGCTGATCGGCCCCCCGAAGTCGAAGCTGCGATTCAACGCGGCTTGAACTATTTGAAAGCCAACCCGGCGCAAGATTTTGAAGCGGGTTTGGTTGTGTATGCAGCGATCGCCGCCGGCGAAAAGCCCGATAGCCCGTTCGTCAAAAAGTACGTCAGCACGATTTTGAAGTCGTTCAAATCAGATTCGTATGCGCCACTACAACACCATATTTACGGAGCAGCAATTGATGCGATGGGGCTAACTGCGGCCAATCGTGAGCAGTATCTCCCTCAAATACAAATGGTGGCTGATTACATCATGAAAGATCAGCGTGAGAATGGCTCGTGGGATTACGCTGGCCAGGAACACGGCGGAGATACCAGTATCACTCAATATGGGAGCTTGGGATTGTGGGCTGCCGCGCGAGCGGGAGTCAAAATTCCGCCGCGAGTTTGGGACCGATCGGTCAATTGGCACGCTCGGACCCACTTAAAAGAGGGCGCGTTCGGTTATCACCCCTTGGGAAGCGAGGGGCATCCTTCTCACAGTATGACTGTGGCTGGGATTGGCAGTCTGTGTATCGCCCGGATTTTCCTCATCGATCCCTCGCAAACGGGCAACGATCTCAGCGAAATTGAGGAACCAAATAAACCGAAAAAGAAAGACACGAAAGCATTCGGAGTCTTGGAAAAAGTGACCCCCACAGAGACCGCGCCGACTGACGACGCAACGAAAACCGACAAGGTTACGAATTACAAAATCATGAGCACTCGTAAAGAAATGGATGGCCACATTGGGGGCGCGATGGGGTGGCTCGGTAAGAATTTCACGGTCGATAAGCCGGTCGGTTGGCCCATTTATTACCTCTATGGTTTGGAACGAGCCGCAGCGCTGACGAATGCGGAAAAAATCGGCGGACGAGATTGGTACAAAGACGGAAGCGCGTACCTCATCAAAATTCAGAAAGAAGACGGGAGTTGGTTCGAGCAATCCGGTTCGACCGCCGCAACTTGCTTCGGCATTCTGTTCATGACCCGAGCGACAGAAAAAATCGCGCCGAGCACACCGGCATCGGTTGCTAAAAAGGCTGCAAAGACGCTCGGTGAAGGAATGCTTCAAGGGGGACGCGGCTTGCCCACGGATTTGGCGAACGTCGATACCAAGAACGGACAAATCAAAGCCAAAGTGATGGACACGCCGCTCGATCGGCTGTTGGCTGATCTGGAGAATCCCAAATCGCAAAATGTGGAAGCGACTCAGGCCGCGTTGGTGGAATCGATCCAAGTGGGCAATCGCGAAGTGCTCATCGGCCAAAAGGACTTGTTGCTTAAGCTGGCAAAAGATCCGCGCAGTGAAGTGCGACGGACGGCGTTCTGGGCGCTCGGACGCTGCAACGATTTGCGAGTTGTCCCGTTGCTGCTCAAAGGTTTGTTGGACGCTGATTTTGATGCGTCTGTTGAAGCTCGCAATGCGTTGTGCATGCTCAGTCGCCGTCCACGTGGGTTCGGATTGTTGGATGACGTGCTCGAAAAAATTCCGGAGACGGCGACGCCCGACGAGCGAGATGCGATCATCGAAAAATGGCGACGCGAAGATGCTGCTCGTTGGAAAGACTGGTATCAGAAAGTTCGTCCCTACGATGAGCGGGACAACTTGCCGGATTGAGCGACTCGTAGCACGGACGGCTCGCCTGTGTCTTTGGAGAAAACAAGCCGGCGGGCTGCCTGCTTGACGTTGAACGGTTCACGAAATTTGAAACAGATCCATTGAGGTCATCGTTGTGAGTAGTGTCCCGGAATCATCTCGAAGAAATCGTTCGGTGTCGGTCAGTGTGACGAAGCTGGACCGCACGACGGCGCAGTTGATTGCGCTCTGCCTCTTCATGGGCTTGGTTCTGCTCTTCCTGATGACGATTTGGTTTTCTGGTTTGCGACCTTCGCGAACGCTGGCGGCCGCACCGTTGGAAATTAAGGACGATGACTTCGGTGGCGATCCGGACGGTGCTCCCGGCGAGTCGTTGAAGATCGACTCGCCAGAACCCCCTTCGGCTGATGCGCAGGCGGGCGAAGATTTCACAGAAACGGCAGAGACTCCCGATACCGCACCGACTGATGTTGTGGCGGATGTCGCAGTTGCCGACTTGGCAACAGACATGTTGAACCAAGAAACGACGAACGAAGGGGATGCACCGCTTGTCGTGCGAGCGTTCACGCCGGCACCCTTGACGGTGCGCAAGCCCGGTAGCTCGCAAGGGACCGGAAACAAACGTGGACTTGGCGAAGGGAAGGGAACGAAGGGGGGCGTCTCACGTGAACTCCGTTGGCAAGTGAAGTTCGCAGATCGAGTCACGCTTGAAGAGTACGCTGCTCAAATCGACTTTTTCGGGATTGAGATGGGCGCGCTCATGCCCGACGGCAAGCTGATCCTTGTTTCGAAACTCTCGCAGGCGAAACCCGCTTCCAAAACAGTGACCAGTGGTGCCGATGAAAAGCGGCTCTATTTCACTTGGAAAGGTGGCCTGCGCAAAGCGGGCGACCTGGAGTTGTTCCAAAAAGCAGGCGTCAACGCGAGCAATGCGATGATGATTCTGCACTTCTATCCGCCGGTCACCGAAAACGTGCTTGCGAACATCGAACAGAATTACAAAAACAGGAAGGCCATCGAAATCAAACGGACGTACTTTGTTGTACGACGAGCGAAAGATGGTTACGAATTCGCGGTCTCCAGTCAGACTTATTTGAAATGAAGCTAGCACGACGCGCCGGCGAGTGGTTCTGTCCGGAACCACTCGCTGGCGCGTCGTGCTGGTTTCGCATGTTTCAGGAAAATTGTTGGATTCCCGTTCCTTAGCTGGCCGCCGATCGAACATTACAGAGCAGACTCCTTATGCCGATCCGTTTCCGTTGCCAAAACTGCCGCAAGCGCAGCAGCATTTCTTCCAAGAAGGTCGGCCAAACTGTGTCGTGCCCGAGTTGCGGCAAGTCCACGTTGGTCACTGCTGAAGAAGACTCTGATGCCAACAAGTCCGTATCCGCAGGTAAGCCGCTGCGGCAGGTCGATTTCAGTCCGGTCGATGATATTCCCTCATCGCCCAACGCGCGACCCGGAGCCGCGTTCGACATGCCGGATTTGGAAGACTCCGATGCTGGCCCACGTCCGGCTCAAGTGTCGATTTGCGATGCCGGCGGGCCGATGGGTTCGCGTCCGTTATCCAAGTCGTCGCCGCTGACGTTCGGTCGGCATTCGAGCAACGACGTGGTCATTGATGAAGCAGGAGTCGCGGCTCTGCATTGCCGTATCAGTTGGAACGGCAGCAAATACGAAGTGACGTCCGCCGACAAAGGGGGCGTCGAAATCAACGGGACTTTGATGCAATCGCGAGTGCTCGCTGGTGGCGATGTCTTGCGGGTCGGCAGTTTTGATATCGCGTTTGTGCCTGAGGAGAGTGCTGCGAAATCGGCGGGTGAAGAGATGCTGTCGATCACTCCGCCGAAGGGAACTCCGACTCTCGATGTTCGTAAAGAATCCGCATCCGCAGCATTCAGTAAACGCGGTAGCGAGACCGTCAATCCGCCGAAAGTCCGAGCAGCGATGGATGAGTTTGCCGGCTCGCCGCCGACATCAGAACTCACGATGGCCGAAGTGCTCGATGACGACGATGCGTTGGAGATCGTTGAAGACGAACTCGAAGTCGTCGATGAACCGCGTGAGGACGCCGCCGCTCGTCGAACGCGTCGCGAGCGTATGAAGGCTGGCGAAGATAATGTCCTCCGCAGCCGCATTGTGCTCACGCTCGGCGGCACCGGAATTGTTCTTGTGTTGGCCAGCTTGGTGTTTTGGTTCTTGGTCAATCGCGACAAAGTGCAGAAAGAATTTGAAGTTGCGAAAGAGGAAGTCACACAAGGTCAATTCGTCGCCGGTATCAAGCGGCTCGAAGACTTCATGCAGCATCACGCCGGACACGCGTTGATCAAAGGGCCAGAAGGAGCTCGCGTACTGCGCGACAAAGCGCTGATCGAAAAAGAGATCACCGGCGCGACAATGTGGGTCGAAGGCCTCAAAGCGTTGAAGGAATTCGTCAACCTGCATCGCGATGAAAAATACTTCGAGGAGTTGCGCGTTGACTTGGCGAAGTACGCAAAAAAGATCGCCGTCGAGTCGCCGAAGACCGCCGCTCAAACGAAAGATCGCACGTTGCTCGAATTGTCGATCGAAGCGGAACAGTTCTTCGATCGCTTCAGCGGCCCGGATGCTCCGACAGAAGCGAAACGCGAAATCTCGAAGGCTCGTAACGACGCCGACGCGACGATCCTTAAAGCGGGTGTCGTGAATGAGGCGTTCGCTCAGATCGACACGGCACTGAAGGCGAATACACCGTTTCCGGTCGTCGCGACTCGCAAGAAATTGATCATTCGATATCCCGATATGAAGACCGACAAGCGTTTGGAAGGGAACCTGCGCAAGACGCTGGAAATCGCCAAGCAACTGGTGACTCGAGAGGAGCTTAATCGTGACGCAATCACGGAAGATCCGGCTCGATCACTGCCGAAACCGTTGACTGTCGCTGTTCGCACACGTGCGTTGAGCGAAGAACAGTCAGCGAATCGCGTGGTTTTTGCACTCGGTCAAGATGCCTGTTTCGGACTCGATAGCATCACCGGCGATCCACTCTGGCGAAGAACGGTCGGTCTCGATACGCCGTTCTTTCCGGTCGCGGTCGAAACGTCGAAGTCAGCGGTTTTGCTGTTCGATACGGCTCAAAACCAAGTGCTGCTGCTCGACCGTCGCAACGGCGATTTGATCTGGCGACAAGTGGTCGAACCGGTCTCCGGTGCTCCGCTCGTCGTGCAGGGTCAGATTTATCTGCCAACTCAAGAAGGCTTTCTCTACAAGATCGACGCGGACTCCGGGCGGATCACGTCACGTCTCAAGTTCCCGCAGAAGTTGCTCGCTCCGCCAATGGAAATTGCGACCGCGAACGAACGACATCTCGTGGTGATCGGCGATTCGGAGTTCGCTTACACGCTCAGTTCCAGTCGCTTGGAATGCCTGCTGGTTTCGTATCTCGGCCATCAACCTGGCACGATCAAGGCCGCGCCGTTGGCGATGGGCCAATATCTGCTACTGGCAGAGAACGATCAGGCTGACTCGTCTCACTTGCGAGCGATTGACGCCTCGAACCCGCAGACTCGTTTAGCGGATGTCACCGACGTTCGCGTTGAAGGACATGTACGAGACGAACTCGTTCTGCGTGGCAATCAACTGTTCGTGACTTCGAGCGGTCCGCGTTTGACGGTGTTCAACGTCTCCGACGACAAGAATCAGCGGACGCTGGCTCCCGTTTCGACGTTACAGATTCCGACGAACTTTTCCGGAGCGGGACATCTCACGGCGGGTGCCGATGGGCAAATTTGGCTCTCGATCGGTGCTCTGCGAAAAGTGCAATTGAAGACCGACGTGTTGCAGCTCGATCAACAGCAAGTGGCGGTCGGACAGAGCACACAACCGATTCAAGCAATCGGTCGCTCGTTGTATGTCGGACGTCAATTGCCGATCAGCTCAGCGGTGCATCTCACGCAAGCGGATGGCGAGTCGATGCAGAGCAACTGGAAGACGATCGTTGGTTCGAGCTTGCTCGCGGTGACTGCGGGAGCCGACGGGCAGATCGTCTGTGCGTCGAACGGTGGCGACACGTTCTTGATCAGTGCGAGCGAAATCGCGAACGGTGGCTTCCGAGCACGTGCCGAGCAGCAACTCAAACTCCCCGACAACGCGGTCGATCCGCTGAATGCAATTCCGCTGACCGATGGCCGGCTCGCCGTTTGGATCGGCGGAGCAGAGGGGAAGTTGTGGGTCGTTGGTCCGACGGGACAACCACAAACGGAAGTCGCTTTGACACAGGCATTGGAATGTTCGCCGCTTCGTTTTGCCGGCGGCATCTTGCTGCCGCTGACTGGACGATTGAAGTTGGCCGGACGAGCGGGCGGCGCACCATGCGATGATTTCCTTTCGCCAGTCAACACGGCTGATGACGCTCCTGCCAGGAAGTGGCGGCATCTCGTGGCAATCGACGACGACTCACTTTTCGTCATCGACAACGTCGGCAAGATGTCCAAATTGCAGTTTCGCACAGGCGATAAGTGTTTTTTCCAAACGATTACGTCGGTCGATTTTCCGCAGCCAATCGACGTCAGCCCGACGATCAACAAAGGTCGCATGATGACCGTCGATGCGGCAGGCACGATGCGAGTGCTCGACGTCACCGCGATGGAAACGCGAGCGGAGATTGCACTTGGTGGCCCGGCCTCGAAGCCGTTATGGGTTCAAGAGCCGTTGCTCTTGGCAGAGGTCGGACGACAAAAGCTCGTGGCATTCGACGCGGCTCAACCGAAGCAGCCGTTGTGGAATTATGAGTTGAAAGGAATCGGCCTTGTCGGTTCGCCGTTGTTGGTAGAGAACGCTTTGATCGCCGTCCAACAAAACGGCGATGTGCTCCGTTTGGAGCCGAAGACCGGCAAGCTCGAAAAGAAACTTTCGCTCGGCCAAACGATGACTCACGGGCCAATTCGCCTGGGTAACTTGCTCGTCGCGATCGCGGCGGACGGTAGTCTGCACCATGTCGAATCACTCGTCCCCGAATTGCCGCAGACGAAAGCTGAGCCACCGAAAACTCCGCCTGCTGCAGAAAAAACCGCCGAAGAAAAGCCAGCGGAGAAACCGGCTGAAAAAGAAGAAAAGCCCGCTTCCGACGACAAGCCAAAGGAAGAAAAACCAGCGGCTGATGAAAAAAAAGAGGCTAAAGAAGAGAATGACAAGCCCGAGCCTGAAAAGAAGGAAGCAACTGAAGTGAAGGGCACCGAAAAGTCTGACTTACTCAAACTGAGTGATTTTCGACGCAAAGGCGCGAAGAACGCGAAGGAGTACCAAGGGTTCGTCGCTCATAATCATTGGCCAGCGTGCTTTGGCAAATGGTCATCCTCTTCCGTTCTTTGCCTTACTTTGTGTTCTTCGCGTCTTTGCGTTGAAAGCTCCTCCTGCTAACTGCTCAGTTTGAGCGACTTACCAAACGAAGGCGGAATGAACGATGACCGAATCATTACGTCCTGCCTTTGCCGTCGCTGACATCGTCACTACAGCAATCCCCGATGACGAACGGCTGTGGGTACCACAGGCTCCGAACATTTGGTTTCGTCCGCTGTTGCTCAACACCGTTCAAGGCGAATGGGTCAACTTGCTACGAGTCCGCCGATCGGGAGTCCTCAGCCGACATCGGCATCCGGCTCCGGTGCATGGCTACGTCATCAAGGGGACGTGGCGGTATCTCGAACACAACTGGATTGCAAAGGCGGGAGATTACGTCTTCGAGCCGCCCGGCGAGATTCACACGCTGACGGTCGATTCCGACGACGAGATGATCACGCTGTTTCACGTTTGCGGAGCACTGATTTACTACAACGACAACAACCAAGCCTGCGGCTACGACGACGTGCATACGAAAGTCGAAATGTGCAGCCGCCACTTTGACGCGGTCGGCTTAGGTGCCGACTACGTCAAACAGTTCATTCGATAACCAGTTAATGGACCACGTCGGACAGCACGACTATCATCGCTACCCATCACTTCAAAACTCCGAATTAATTCCGAGACCGATCATGAATGCCAATAAGATCGCACAGATGTTGGAAGCCTGGACCTACCTGTTTCTGGTGGGCAACTTCCTCTTGGGTTTGTACTGCGTCGTCCTGGTGTCGCTGCGACTGCGGAAGCTGCGGTTTCGCAAAGAGGCTCAACAAGTGGACTTCCTCGAAACGGTGCTCGACCACTTGAAGGCGGGGGAGTATTCCGAGATCGAAGACCTGTGCGACGGCGATCAACGTGCGTTGCCACAATTGACGTTCGCAGCAGTCTCGAATCGCCGCATGGGCTATGACCAACTCAAGCAATACGTCAGCGAATTGATGCAGCGTGAAATCTTCGGCGACATCGAATCGCGAGTCAGTTGGATTGCCGCCGCGATTCGAACTGGTCCGCTGTGGGGGTTGTTCGGCACGGTGTTGGGCATGATGGCGGCGTTCGGTGAAATCGGCTCTGGTGCGAAAGTCGAAGCTCACACGATCGCCGACCGAATCGCCGTCGCGTTGATTTGTACGGCGATGGGCTTGGCAACGGCCATTCCCTACGGCTATCTGCTCAACAGCATCAACATCAAGGTGCGACAACTTCAGGATGGCTTGACGTCGGGAGTCATGCGGCTGCTTGACCACTTCAAGCCGGTCAAGCAGAAGTCGCGCGGCGTGCATGTGTGAGTGGCGAGGAAAAATTACGTAGCCCGGTTTTTCAAACCGGTCAATCTGAGCCGCCCGGTTTGAAAAACCGGGCTACGAAAAAACTGAGATCGCTTTTCGGAAGGTAATAGCATGGCAGGCGGCGGTGGCGGTGATGCAGCGCCCGCAAGTGCTCCCAATCCATTGGGCGCGAAGGGGATGGCTCCGCGCCGAGCGGCACCCGGTGGCGGCACCGATGTGGACTTCACTCCGATGGTCGATCTCGTCTTCATGATGAATATCTACTTCCTCGTCACGTCCCTGACGGCAATTGCGCCGGAGATCGACCTGCCGTTGGCGAGTCACGTGGTAGCGATCGACGAGAGCAAATCGGTCCCTATCGTCATCGTCGTGGCACCGGACGGGAAGACGCCGATCGTCACCGCTGGTGATGAAAAGGGAAAGTTGACTGATCCCGATGAGCAGGTGGAAAGCGTGCAGAAGGCGGTCGAAAAGGGCGTTCGTGACAGCCGAGCGGATATCGTGATCCGAGCCGAAAAGAGTGTGAAGCTCCGCGACATCTCGCGGCTCGCAGGAGCGGCGGCAAAAGTCGAAGGCTCCAAGCTGTATGTCGGCGTGTTGGAAAACGTCAAAAAGTGAGCAGTGCCTCGTCATGTTGATCGAGTTTGAATGCGTCTCCTGTGGCAAGCCTCTCGCGGTTCCCGAAACCGCAGCGGGACGCCGCGCGCGCTGCCCATTCTGTCGCACGACATTCTCGGTTCCGGAACTCTCCAGCGACGCTGGCCACGACGAGGACGATCATGACGAGGACGACGATCACGACGAGGGAATTCACAAGCCCGCGAAGAAAGAGTACCACGACCTCGTCGATATGACGGCGATGGTAGACATCGTCTTCTTCTTGCTGATCTTCTTTTTGATGACCTCGCTCTACACGCTCAAGCCCGCGATCCCGATGCCTCGGCCGGAACAAGCGGGAGCCGGAAGTTCATCGAACTCTTCGTCAGACGCCGACAGCGACACGGTCACGGTTCGCATCGACGAAAAAGATGTGGTCCATGTTGATGACGTGATGATGGCGAGTGACCGCGACCTGCGAGACAAATTGTCCGACCTCGTCCGCAACGGCTCCGGTGCCAAGACGCTGAAGATCAACGGCAGCCCCGACGCGACTCACGGCACGCTGGTCATGGTCATGGACGCCGGTGCCGCCGCTGGCATGGCGAAGGTCCAGCTTTCGATCAAATCGAATGACGACCTCTGAGCTGATACGTCGTTTGCGGGCAGTCACGAATTTCAGGCGGGATGACGCGAGAAAGGCCCGCCTCGCCCGCGTAGGCTTGATCTCTGTGAAGTTTGCTGATTGCTGGCACAACGGACATGCGGTTCGTGTCGGTGAGCCATACAATCCTCGGCACGATGTCATCTCTCAAATTTGATCTGCCGATTGTTGAACTTCCGGAATCCGAGTCTGATCCGTTGGCGGCGTTGCGTCCGTCGGCT
>JAYUFI010000264.1:0-6279 GCA_043738805.1 Planctomycetaceae bacterium
TTGTGGCGGACCAGTCGCCTCAAGCCTACGAAGCGGTTGTCACGCGGTTGCTCGACAGCCCGCAGTACGGCGAGCGGTGGGGTCGGCATTGGATGGACATCTGGCGCTACAGCGACTGGTGGGGACTGGGGGCCGAGGTCCGCAATTCTCAGAAACACATCTGGCACTGGCGCGATTGGATCATCGAGTCCGTCAACGCCGACAAAGGCTACGACCAGATGCTGCGCGAGATGCTCGCCGCGGATGAACTCTATCCGAATGACCTCGATCGACTGCGTGCGACCGGATACCTCGCTCGGCAGTACTTCATCTTCAATCGCACCGCGTGGCTGGACGAGACCATCGAACACACCGCAAAGGGGATGCTCGGTCTGACGTTCAATTGCGCGAAGTGTCACGATCACAAGTACGACCCGTTCTCGCAGGCCGAGTACTACAAACTGCGGGCAATCTTCGAGCCGTATCAGATTCGGACCGAGATGGTTTCCGGTGAGATCGATTTTGAAAAGGACGGTATCCCCCGTGCGTTCGACGCGCATTTCGACGTGCCGACTCACTTGCACGTTCGTGGCGACGATCGCAACCCGGACAAGAGTCGTGTCATGGAACCCGCCGTTCCCGCGTTCTTGTCGTCCGACGAGTTGAAGCTGGCGATCGAACCAATCACGCTCCCGGCCGAAGCGACGCATCCCGGCCTGCGCGAGTTCGTCGTCAACACGCATCGTCAATCGGCCGAGCAACAGATCGCAGCCGCTCGCGCAGCCGTTGAAGCCGCCAAGAAGAAGCTCGTTGAATCCGAGACTGCCGTGAAGGCTGTCGCATCAAAGCCTGAAGCGCCAGCGAAGGACGACGCGAAGCCAGCCGACATCCCGGCGGATGTTCTCGTGCGAGACGATTTCTCGGCTGATAAACCCGAAGCGTGGGAGCAACTCACCGGCAAGTGGAGCTACGAGAACGGCCGGCTCATCCAATCGCAGACCGGTGCGATTCGTGGTGCCGTGCGACTGAAGCAAATGCCGCCTGCCGACTTTGAGGCCAAGCTGAAATACATCCCGACAGGCGGCGAAACGTGGAAGTCGGTCGGCATCTCGTGCGACGTCACTGCGTCGGGGAATGAGTTGCTCGCGTATGTCAGCGCCGTTGCCGGTGGTCCGAGATCGCAGATCGCGTACAAGCAAGGGGGCAATTTCGTCTATCCGCCGACCGCGCAGCAAGCTCGCAAAGTCGAACTCAATCAACCTCACGAGATCGTGCTGCGAGTTCGCGGAACGTTGCTCAACATGCTGGTCGATGGCGAGCATTCGGTCGCGTTCCGCTTACCGGCGAGCCTGGAACGACAACGCGGGTTTCTCGAACTCATCACATACGATGCGAAAGTCGAATTCGTTTCGTTTGAACTCCGGCCACTGCCGACGGAACTGAAACTCGTTGATGCAGACGCTCCGAAAGCGAAGCCCGCCGCAACAGACGCACCGTTGCCGGTCGATCAAGCGCAGCTCGCTGTGACGATTGCGGAGAAGGTGTTGAAGTCGGCGGAAGAGCAGTTCACGTCAATCGAAGCACGAGCCGCAGCACTCGTGGGGCAAGTTTCCAACGTGCCCGCGAAATCCAATGACGGGCACGTTGAAAACGTGCCCCACGCCGTCAAAGAACTCGCTCTCGCCGCTTCCAAATCAGAACGAGTCCTCGCGGCGTCCCGCGCTGACGAAGAACTCAGTCGCGCGGAGCTCGCGCTGCTGCAAGCCGCCGCCGACAAGAAGGCCGATGCCGAAAAGAAACTCGCCGCTGCGAAGACCGCGCTGGAGACGGCTCAGAAAGTGATCGACATGCCGAGTGATGCCTACACTCCGCTGCCCGGTGCGAAGAAGACTCAAGAGGACTACCAGAATCGCAACGCCGGCAAGCCCTACTCGACGACGAGCACCGGTCGCCGCACCGCTTTTGCGAAGTGGCTCACCGACCCGCGCCAACCGTTGCCGGCGCGCGTCGCCGTCAATCACATTTGGATGCGGCACATGGGCAAACCGCTGGTGCCGACTGTGTTCGACTTCGGTCGCAAGGGAACGCCGCCGACACATCCGGAGTTGCTCGATTGGCTGGCCGTCGAACTCATCGAGCACAACTGGAGCATGAAGCACATCCATGGGCTGATCGTGACGTCGCAGACTTACCGTCTGTCGTCATCGAGTGCCGGAGCCACCGACGCGACCTTGGCCGCCGATCCCGACAACCGCTTCTACTGGCGGATGAACCCCGTTCGTATGGAATCGCAAATCGTGCGTGACAGTCTGCTACATCTGGCCGGCGAACTCGACCTCTCGTTCGGCGGCCCGTCGATCGCGATCAACGACGAAGCCTCGCACCGCCGGAGTCTCTACTTCGTGCATTCGCATAACGACCATCAAAAGTTTCTCTCGACCTTCGACGATGCGAACGTGCTCGACTGTTATCGCCGAGCCGAGAGCATCGTCCCGCAACAAGCCCTCGCGCTGGAGAACAGCCCGCTTGCCACCACGATGGCCAGCAAGATCAGTCAGCGACTCGCGGAGGCTCGGCCCAATGCGGCCGACTCCGACTTCATCCGCGCCGCGTTTGTAACGATCTTGTCGGTCGAACCGACCGCCGCCGAACTCGCCACGATGTCTGAGATTCTCAACCGCATGACCGAACTCGCCCGAGCCAAGAAGCGACCGAACCCGGAAGTTCTTGCGCGGACGAACCTCGTTCAGACGCTGTTGAATCACAACGACTTCATCACAATTCGATGACCTTGCAATCCGACGCCAACGATAGGGATCTTCAAATGACCAACACGCCCTCCCGTCGCACGTTCCTCGCTGACTTTGGTCTCGGCTTCACTGGGCTGGCACTTGGGGCGATGCTCGCGAAAGACGGCGTCCTCAGAGCCAACGAAACCGAAGCGTGGCAACCTCCGAATGGGCAGCCGCACTTCGCTCCGAAAGCGAAGAGCGTCGTGTGGCTCTTTATGAATGGCGGAGTTTCGCACGCCGAGTCGTTCGATCCGAAGCCGGAGATGACCAAGTACGCTGGCAAGTCAATCAGCGAGACCCAGTATGCCGACGCACTGAAGCCCGAACGGCTGAACCGGCGCGAGGTCGCCTTCAACGTCGAGCTGCGTCAGAAGCTCTACCCGTTGCAGGTTGGCTTTCGGAAGTACGGCGAGAGCGGCATCGAACTGAGCGATTGGGTGCCGCACATGGGAAGCTGCATCGACGACATTGCGGTCGTGCGTTCGATGTGGACGACCGACGACAATCATGGCGCTCAGACGCAGTTTCATTCGGGACGGCACATGCTCGATGGCGAGTTCCCGACGCTCGGCGCGTGGGTGCATTACGGGTTGGGTTCCATCAACGAGAACCTGCCGCAGTTCATCTCGATGGGCAACCGCGAATACTGGAACGCGAAAGACGGCCATTACCTCGGCCCCGCTCACGATGCCGTTCCCATTCGGATCGATCCCAATAACCCGCTCGATTATGGCAAACCGGCCAGCGGCTTGGGCGTCGATGAGCAGGAACTCAGCTTTGAATTGGCGGGCCGATTGAACCGGCTGAAGGCGATCGAATACCCGAACGACCCCGCGTTACTGGCGCGCATCAAGGCGTATGAACTTGCCTTTCGCATGCAGACTTCCGTCCCCGAGGTTCTCGGATTCAACACGGAGACACAGGCGACTCAAGAGATGTACGGCCTCAACGAACCGGCCACGCGCGACTTTGGCTCGCAGATGCTGGCGACCAGAAGGCTGATCGAACGCGGCGTGCGTTTCGTCCAAGTCCAACACGGAGCCGGTGGAGCCGGAGCTTGGGACGCTCACAGCAGCTTGAAGGCCAATCACGAGCAAAACTTCAAAGCGGTCGATAAGCCGGTTGCTGGTCTGCTGAAGGATCTGAAGCAGCGCGGTCTGCTCGATTCGACGATCGTGATCTTCGCGACCGAATTCGGTCGCACGCCCGCGTCACAAGGGACTGACGGTCGCGATCATCATCCCTACGGCTTCTCGGTGTGGATGGCCGGCGGCGGGATCAAGGGCGGTGTCGTGCATGGAGCCACCGATGAGATCGGCTTTCACGCCGTCGAAAACCGGCACTACGTCACCGACATTCATGCGACGATCCTGCATCAATTGGGCCTCGACTCCCGCCGCCTGGAAGTCCCCGGCCGCAAGCGACTCGACATCGATCACGGATCGCCGATTCGCGAGATCATCGTCTGAAACGTGATCGCAACGGGTCGTGAGATGGGGGGCGACGTTTGAACGCTCGGATGCAAGCGGTCACCGTTCGGATGCGTGTCCAAGTAATTTTCGGGAGTCGTTTCCGGCGTTCGGCAGATGGTTGGGAATTGTAGGACTCAAGTCTCTCCATCGGCCTTCGTAGAGTTAGCCCATTCGGCGACTGGCGAAAGTCTCGTTACCGTAGTAAGTCTTCACTCCACTGCCAACGAGACGCAGACGATCTCTTCGTCGTTGCGGGCGAAGACGTGGCGTTGAGCAAACGCGGGATGTGACCAGACGATTTGGCGTCCGCCGGCGTTGCCGGTTGGCTTGAGCAAGTTCGCTCGGCTGAGTTCTTCGTAACCCTGCGGCGTGAGCTTTGCGATGATCAAGTCACCTTGTTCGTTCGCGATGAAGTAGCGGTCCGCCTGTTGAACGAGGAACGCATTCGCCCAGCGCGCGTTGCGAGCTTTGTTTGCTCCGGTGGCAGTGAGGTCTTCCCAAATTCGCTTGCCAGTGTTGGCATCGAGGCAACGCAGTTGACCGTAACTGCAAACTCCATAGATGTGCCCGTCTTGAATGAACGGTGTCGGCATGATCGAGTGCAAGCCGTCGGTCTTCTTCTCGTCTTGGCCTTTGCCGCGCCAGAGTTCTGTCGCCTCCGGCTTCTCGCCAGAGAGCTTAAGCATCAGCGGGCCGTTGTAGAACGACGTCAGAAACAACAGATCGCCAGACTTGCGCGGCGTGGGCGCGGTCAGCCCTTCGCGCGATCCAAACGGAAACGACCACAACAGCTTTCCGGTTTCCGGGTCGAGCGCGTTGACCGCATCGGGCAACCAGACGATGAGCTGCCGAACACCGGCCGCTTCGTAAATCATCGGCGGACCATAACCCGCTCCGTGTGGACCGGTCGCCGAGAGTGCTCGCCACAACTCATGGCCCGAATCTTTGTCGAATGCGACGACAGCCGTTCCTTCACCACCGACCAAGCAGATCAACTTGTTGCCGTCGATCAGCGGATGTGAGGCGAAGCCCCAAGTTGGCGTGATGCGGATGCCGTATTCCTTCTTCAAGTCTTTGGACCAAGCGACGTCCCCTTCTTTCGTACTGAGGCAAAACAGATTCCCTTCAGCACCGAGCGTATAAACCTTGTCGCCACTCACTGTCGGCGTGCAGCGCGGACCCGCCGGATAGCTGACCGTGTAAACGCACGGGTAAGCGTGCTTCCAAATGATCTCGCCCGTCTCGCGGTTCAAGCAGAGGACTCGCTCGGAAGACGGGACCGACTTGCGTTCAAACGGATTCGCCGAGTCCGCCCCTTCTGTGATGATCCGATCGGTGACATAAACGTGATCGCCAACGACCGCCGGCCCAGCATATCCCGACCCAATCGGAGTGCGCCACTTTCGAGTCAGCCCCGTCGCCGGCAGCCGATCAACAATACCCGTCTCACGCCACACGCCATCCCGCTGCGGCCCCAACCACTGCGGCCAATCGTCGGCCCGAACGATGGTCGCACTAACAAGCAACAAGCACATCCACAGCGAAACATTTCGTGACATGGTTCTCTTCCTATCTGGCTCCGAAGAAACGGTGTGATTTTTCAAGTGATGGCATGAGAGTGCGACGTTGTAGCTGAAGTGGGCTTACAGAAAAAATGATGTCGTCTCGCAAACGGCGAGCGCCGATGGGCAAGACCACATCGAATCGCGGTGTTGCTCAAAGTCACCCGAAGTGTCAGCGAGGGTGGACGCTCCAAAACGCGATGAATTCGAAATCTTGTAAAGCGCTCGCTCTCAAAGCAACCGGTGCAACTCTTGAAGGCAACTCGCGTCCCGATTCCCGCCAGTCGGAAACACGCTCGGCGCGTGGACGACGCACGAAGGTGGACTGGGCGATCGAGATGGAGGAACTCCTGCGGACACGTTACGCCGACGCCGAGAAAGTGATTCTGGTTTGTGACAATCTCAACACGCACACGAGGGGCGCATTCTGCGAAGCCTTTCCTGCGGAGCAAGTCCGAACACTCGTTTAGAGAA
>JAYUFI010000265.1:0-2376 GCA_043738805.1 Planctomycetaceae bacterium
GCGAAACGCAGGCTGGGGGCTCACTTCGCTCGACCCCAGCCACCCGAAACTTTGGCTGAGACAAAGCACTAGGGAACCGAACCAGTCGCTTCCGTCTCACGGTTCACTGGTTCCGAAGAGGGGGATTCTTTTTCGCGGGTCGCCTCTTTGGACGCCGCCAATTTCTTGCGAGCAGTTTGCACATCGCCCTCCATCTTGGGATCGTCGGAGTAGAGATCAATGATGGCCCGCCAGAGTTCTTCCGCTTCGGTGGTCTGTCGTTTTTCTGCGAATTGAGTTGCGCGGGCAAATGCGTCTGTGATCGAACCAAACGCTACTTTGCGATCCGACACGAGCGCGTCGCGGAATCTTTCCGCCAGCGCGTGAACACTTTTGAAACTCTTCTGGTCTTTGGTCAGTGCGATGAGCGCTTCTAGCTTTCTTTCGGCACGAGCAATTTCTCCGAGCTGATACATCATGAGCGCTTGGCGAAGCTGTCGTTTTCCTTCGGGGTCATCTCGCCCTTCTTTGTTGCGCACGAACTTCGAGACCGCTGTTTCGATCTTTTCGAGTTCCGTCGCACCGTCATCCAGTGGTTGATCAGTGGTTACTTTGCTCGAATGAAACGTCCAATAACCAC
The DNA here is from genome assembly GCA_043738805.1 of Planctomycetaceae bacterium. Classification (GTDB taxonomy): domain Bacteria; phylum Planctomycetota; class Planctomycetia; order Planctomycetales; family Planctomycetaceae; genus SXKJ01. The sequence goes on from JAYUFI010000265.1 coordinate 620, forward strand.
CGATCAGAAACAACAACAATGCGATCACTTGCAACCACGTATTGTTGAGCACTCGCCCGACGGGGCCGCCATCTTTTTGTTCGTCGATCACTTTGCGCATGAGATTGCGCATGATTGTGCCGGGCCCTTGGCTATAGCCTTCGACAGCGCGAGTTTGATCGGATCGCTTATCAATCACCTGGCCCGAAGAGTATGTCCGAGTGGCTCCTATTGCCGGTTCATCGGGTGATCCTGATTGCCGAGCGGATGCCGAGATGGTCGGCCCTGATGGGACCACCTGACCGAGCACATTGGAAATGAGGACGGTCGGAGCGAGAGGATCATCGGCGGGTCGCGGTTGATCGCCAGCATCGGTCAGATCATTCGTCGGCAAAGCGGCCGCCTCAGCCTCTGCGATGGCGTTCTCCGCCGACTGCCACGCGAATCGCTTTTGCACTTCAATCAACCGCAGCGACAACACGTATGAATCGGGAAAGCGTTTATCAGGTTCTTTTTCGAGCAGCTTGCAAACAATCTCTTCGAGTTGCTTCGGGATGTCGGTCGCGATGAGTCCCGGACGATCGAACTGCGCGAACTGATGTTTGTGAATGACGTCGAGCGAAGTTTTGCCGCTGAAGGGAGGCCGCCCCGTCAGCATCACGTACATCACGGCACCGAACGAATACAGATCGCTCTTCTTGGTCGCTCGCTGTCCCTTCGCTTGTTCGGGGGACATGTATTCAACTGTCCCGACGATGCCGCCGGTGATCGTCAACTTTTGCGAGGCGAAAACTTGAGCAACACCAAAATCGGTCAGCTTGAGCGTTCCGTCGGGTGACATCATCAAGTTGGACGGTTTGAGATCGCGATGAATGATCCCCGCGTTGTGAGCCGCCTTGAGCGCTCGGCACAGTTGCAAGCAGATGTCGATCACTTCGGGCCACGGCAGCCGCTTATCACGTTTCAAACGCGCGGTCAGGGTTTCGCCATCCACGAATTCCATCGCGTAGAAATACGTGTCTCCTTCATTGCCACTTTCGTAGAACTCGACGATGTGCGGGCTCTTCAGCGTTTCCATCGAGTCGATTTCGCGCTTGAATCGCTCAACGAAACCTTCCTCACGAGCCAACGAGGCCGGCAGCACTTTGATCGCCGCGATCTGACCTGTCTCACGGTGCTTCCCGAGGTAGACCGTTCCCATGCCGCCAGCACCCAACTTGCGCTCAATGATCCACGGGCCGATCTGCTTTTGATCCATGAGGAACTCGATCTGAGGTTCGCGATTGAGATGCGACGCGGAAAGTTTTTACAAGACGCCTCACGACGGAGCCGTTTGAGTCTGCGGGCCGAGAGCGTATTCTGCTCGCCATATTCAAGCAACGTGCGGTCGCCAGACGCCAACTTGTCCAACAGGCTGTGGGCGATCAAGCCCTTCATCAACTCAGGCTCTCCGAACATGAATTTGCACCTTCAGGGACAGACAGTCGTGGTCACTGGCGGCGCGAGCGGCATTGGCCTCGCAACGTGTCGAGAGTTCGCTGCGGAGAAAGTGCGAGTTGCGATTTGGGACGTCGCCGCGAATGTGACTGATGTGGCTCAGCAATTGGCCCAAGAGTTTGGTTTGCCCGCAATCGGCTGCGCAGTGGATGTGACGGACATGACTTCTGTCACGAGTGCCGTTCACAAAACGATCAGTGAGTTCGGTACGATCGAGCATCTCGTGCATGGGGCGGCGGTCGGTTCAGGAAAGTTCGGCTTTCCGTTTACGAACCTCTCGC
>JAYUFI010000266.1:0-2374 GCA_043738805.1 Planctomycetaceae bacterium
CAAGCCGCCGCATACAGTGTGGCTCCGGATTTGGGGGCCGACTGCAAAGCGGTGTTGATTTCTGAAATAGCCTCGGAGAACTGCTGCAATCGCGCCAGCAGGACCGCTCGAAAGCGACGTGCCTCCTCGAACGTCGGGCGGATTGTCAGAGCTTTGCCGAAGAGTTCGACCGCTCGTTCCAAACGGTCTTCATTCACTGCGATCATCGCCAAGCCGTACAACGCTTCGGGGTATTTCGCATCGCCGGACGGAACTCGCTGAAAGGCTCGCTTCGCCTCCGCTGGCAACCGCGAGTAAACCGCGAAGCCATACGAGCATGCCAACTGATTGCGAACCACTTCGGGGAGCGATTCGAGCCGAGTAGCCGCTGCCTCAAACGCGGCGTCAGCAGCGGCATGACGAGCCAGCCGTTCGAGCGTTTGACCGCGTAACGATTGAACGACGGCATCGCCACGTTGTGCGGCAATCACCGCATCGAAGTCCGCGAGCGCCGCCTCAAGTTGTCCCAATTCCAAGCGTGCGAGTCCTCGATTGTAATGTGCGGGAATCAATTCCGAATCACGTTCCAACGCGGCTGAGTAGTCCGCAATCGCGGCTCGCTTTTGTCCGCTCTGATCGAGTGCGTAACCGCGATTGAAATGCCCCCACGCAAACTCCGGCCACAAGCCGATGCAGACACCGAAGTCAGCGAGTGCCTGCGAGTGCTCACGTCGTTCGAGATGACACAGACCTTTCTGCATCCACGACCAATAATGTTTGGGATCAATCCGCACGGCCTGTTCGAGTTCCGCGATCGCTTTGAGATGTCGATCAGCGACCCCGCTTTGCAGATGGGCGGTCGCGAGCAAATGAAAGTCACGCGCACTGTGCGGGGGAATCGCGTTCGCTCGTTCGTCCGCAGCCGACGCCGCGTTCATCTCGCCAAGCTGCCGCAGAATCGCTGCTTTGGCTCGCCAGACAGCGGACGACGCGGGCAATTCATGAATGTCATTCGCGCGTTCAAGCAATGCGAGCGCTTCGAGTCGTACGGCGATGTCGCTCGTCGCGCTCATAGAAACCCCACCGAGCTTGCCTCGGTGGTTTCCGGGCATCTGTACTACGCTGGCTGGATTGCCTTCCTGCTTCGTAGTGCGAAGGCCCGATTCCACTGCGACCCTACGGGTGCCCGGCTCAGTGGGGATTGTGTCGATCGCGAGTTGCACTCGCGCACCGGCCAACGCGAGCAACAACTCTCTCGCGTCTTCGGCAAGCTGTCGTTGTTCCGTCGCGTCGAGCCGCGTCCAGATCGACTGCTGCTGCCAATTGGCATTCTTCAAGATGCCGTAAATGGCGAGCGTTTGTTCGCAAACGTCGCGGCCTTCAGCGGCATGTTCGCTGAGATCGCTGTGCGTGTTGATCAAGCACAACGCCTTCAGCGTGCCTTGTTCAAATTCGTGCTTGTACTGTTGAGCCTCGGCGTGTTCCGCAGATTCGACGCGCGTTTGCGCGGCGACGAGTTTCGCTTGAGTCCCGACCAACATCAGCCCGCCCAGCGTGAGCAATCCGGCCGCCGCCGTCGTGATGAGCGACGAAGTAGCGAGTCGCGGATGTCGTCGCACCCACTTCTGGATTTGCTCAACGCGGCTCAATTCTGGAGCGTGCTTCAGCGGGCGGTTGTCGAGCAGTCGATCTAAGTCCTCGGCCAAATCTTCCGCTCGCTGATACCGCTGATCCGGGATCGGAGCGAGGCACTTGCGGACGATGCTTTCTAAACCCCACTCGGCGGCGTCACGGAACTGACGCAGCGAGGGAATCGACCGACTCCGCTCACCCGCCATCGCTTCCAGCAGAATGGGCATCGGCGAGTAACTCGCTTGATGATCGAACGGGTTGTGTCCGGCGACCATCTCAAACAAGACCATGCCGAGTCCGTAAATGTCCGCGCGATGATCGACCGCTTGGATCATTTCACGACTGCGGATATTCAACGCTCGCAAATGCTCCGGAGCCATATACGCGACCGTGCCGCCGAGCGTCGCTTCGACTTGTGCTTGCGGCTGACTCTCGTCGTGAGCCAAATTGAAATCCAACAACATCGGCGTGCCGTCACCAGCGATCAAGATGTTCGACGGTTTGATGTCCCGATGCAGCACTCCGCGATCGTGAGCGTGCTGCAAGCCTTCGGCCAAACGTGCGATAATCCACGCGCAGGCGTGTGAGTAATCGAGCGTCGCAAACCTCGTCGCCACAGGCGGCGAGTTCTCCGTAGCGACAGGCGGCTCGCCTGTGGTGGATCGGCGATTGACGTCCGCTTGATCGGAAACAACCACGCCGACATCGCTTGTCTCTTCGACAGGCGAGCCGCCTGTCGCTACGGGTGACGCGATGCTTGTCG
>JAYUFI010000267.1:0-2373 GCA_043738805.1 Planctomycetaceae bacterium
AATTGAACAAGCCGCCGCAACAATCAGGGCGAATCCAAGACGGATGGTGATCATGGTGACCTCAGGCTTTCTTGAGCTTCCTGCGAAGTGTGGCAGGCGCGGATTTGGCGGACACCGGTTTGGATTGTTGCCGCAGAATGTTGGCGAATTCTTCGAGATGCTGCATCGTGTCGCAGAATGAGGAGTAACGGAGTTGCGTCCGAATCTCGGTCGTCAAGGCGCGACCGCCAACTACGATGGCTGTGTTGGTCTTCGCGGCGACGTCAAACAGCCGATTAAATGCGACAACGAACGCCGACTCCGCCGGAATGTGCGAAATGCTCAGCCACAGCAATCCCGGCTGGTGCTGCTCGACGGACCTCGCGATCGACTCCAACGGAATCGAAGAACCGAGCAGTCGGGCATTCCAGCCCACCGAGCGCAGCACAATTTCGCCCATCGTCACAGACAACGAGTACTGATCACCTTCAATCGTCGCTCCGAGCGCGGTTCGCTCCGAATTCGGCGGCACCACCTTCGATCGAAGCTCGTGCAGGATTCGCAACATCAACTGACAAGAGCACCGCTCTTCATAAATTTCGACGGTGTGGCATTCCCATTTCTCCCCGATAATCCGAAATGCGGCGGCGATGACTTCGTCGAAAATCCGGCTGACTGGCTGACCCGCCAGAAAGAGATCAAAAACGATCGCCTGACAGGCTTGCTCGTTGTTGGCGAGCAGGTTCTCGGCCAGCCGTTCGGCACAGTTCTCAATCCGCCGTGCCTTGCGATCATCCGTGCCCGGCATCGCCAGCAGTCGCGGTTCGACAACAGTGTGATTGTGTTCTCGCACGAAACGCAGTGCTTCCTGAAGCGGAATGCGACGATGCCCGCCGGCCGTCTTCACCATCGTCAGCAGCCCCTGATCGCACCAGCGCTTCAGCGACGATTCGCTGGCCCCAATCGCAGCGGCGACTTGTTTTGGTGAGAGAAGTTGTTCCATGACGGCCATTCGAGGTAACCGGGCACCGGCGTTAAAGAATGCAAGTCACTTGCATGCTAGAGATCTTAAATTTGCGATGAGCCAGATCGGGTCAACGACGGCGAGCCGACATGCGAAGAGCAGGCAATGGTGTTTGAAAACACCTGTCCAGACGCTCTCACTTCGGTTCGTAGAATGCAGATTTCCTCGGGAGCCACGATGCCGAGCTGCACCTGATTCCCGCGGACAGCGAGAACTTTGACTCTGATATTGCCTGCGATCACGATTTCCTGGTCTGTCTTTCGAGTTAGCACCAGCATCAAACTTCCTCCTGAAAAAAGAACTACTGCGGCTTGTTTGCCACGTCATTTGATACCCGGCGGGAGGGCTATTCTAATCCATTTTCGATGCCTGACGGCTCGCCCCAGGAAGTGTCTGTCGCCCAGCGGACGCAGACAGTACCGCAATTCGATCACTCGATCAACAACAAAAACAGTCAAATCGGCCATTTTGAACAAGTTAAGCCAAGCACTGTTACCGTCCGCAGTCTGGAAAGCCGACGCATCAGTGTTCCCGAACGAGAGCGAAAATGACGAGGAGGCGCCAATTTCTGACACGTATTTTGAAATGCTGAAGAAATGTGAGTTAACGCAGCCGGGTCTTCCCGGTTAGACTGGTGTGGTCGTTTTGCACGATTTGTGAATCGAATGTGGATTTGCATTCGCAAATCTCCCCTCCAGGAAAGAGAGAGCGTCATGTTGAATCGAAGGTTTTTCTTGAGTGTGGCGGCGTTGGCCGCGATGGGTGTCGCCCCAGGGTCGGTCTCGATCGCGAATGCGGGCGAGAAGGACATCGTCACAACCGCCGTCGAGGCTGGTTCGTTCAAGACGTTGGCGGCGGCTTTGAAGGCCGCGGGATTGGTGGAGACCCTGCAAGGCAAAGGTCCGTTCACGGTCTTCGCTCCGACGGACGAGGCGTTCGCCAAGCTGCCGGCCGGCACCGTTGAGTCGCTGTTGAAGCCGGAGAACAAGGGGCAGCTCGTGTCGGTACTGACGTATCACGTCGTGTCTGGCAAGGTGGCGGCGGCTCAGGTGGTGAAGTTGGAAGCGGCGGCGACGGTGAACGGCCAGCGGGTCAACATCAAGGTGGATGGTGACGCTGTGCGAGTGGATCAGGCAACCGTGGTTGCGACCGACATTCAGTGTTCGAACGGGATCATTCACGTCATCGACCAGGTGATCCTGCCGTCGGCGAACAACATCCCGGCGACGGCTGACAAGGCGGGGACGTTCAAAACGCTGCTCGCCGCTGCGAAAGCCGCCGGGCTGGTCGAAGTGTTGTCGGGAGACAAGCCGCTGACGGTGTTCGCTCCGACGGACGAGGCGTTCGCCAAGCTGCCGGCCGGCACCGTT
>JAYUFI010000268.1:0-2371 GCA_043738805.1 Planctomycetaceae bacterium
CGCGCAAGTTTTGCAGTGTCGTCGTGGCGATCTCGATCAAAGCGTCCTCCGTAAAAAACGCTTGGTGTCCAGTGACAAGGACATTTGGAAATGTCAGTAGTCGTGCGAGTAAATCATCGGTGAGAACCTCGTTGGACAGATCCTCAAAGAAATAGTCAGCCTCTTCTTCGTACACGTCGAGTCCAAGGTAACCTATCTGTCCGCTCTTCAGTCCGTCAATCGCTGCGGCGGTATCGACGACGGCTCCACGGCTGGTGTTGACGAGCATGACCCCACGCCGCATTCGTGCGATCGTCTCTACATTGACGAGATGCCTTGTGTTGGGCGTGAGCGGGCAATGTAGCGAAAGGATGTCACAGGACGACCACAATTCGTCCAGCTCGACATAGCGAACGCCCAATGCGAGACAGTCCGGATTGTGAACGACGTCATGTGCGAGTAAGCGACACCCGAATCCGTTGAGGATGCGAGCCAGAATTGCGCCGATTTTCCCCGTTCCAATGATCCCAACGGTCCTGCCACAAAGGTCAAATCCCATCAGTCCGTTCAAGGCGAAGTTGCCTTCACGAACGCGGTTGTAGGCTCGATGTATCTTCCGATTGAGTGCCAAGATCAGCGCAACTGTGTGCTCGGCAACCGCGTGTGGTGAATACGTGGGAACACGTGCGACACTAATCCCAAGTCGCTGCGCGGCGGGCAAATCGACGTTGTTGAAGCCAGCACACCGCAGCGCGAGAAATTTCGTCCCCCCTGCCGCCAAATGTTCGAGGACCGTTGCGTTGAGTTGATCATTCACGAACACGCAAACCGCTTCAAATCCCGTGGCAAGCGAGACGGTTTCTTCGGTCAAACGAGGTTCCCAAAAATGCAGTTCGTATTGAAAAGTCGAATTAACTCTTCCAAAAAAGTCCCGATCGTGTGGTTTTGAGCTAAAAAATGCGACTCGCATGGTTAGGGGCTTATCAGATAAGGGAGAGTGAGTTTTTTTCGCGACGTCGAGACACCGTTTGGAGCCACGAATCGTGAGGCGGCAAAGGAAACACCGAGACTTTTTGCTCGGAAACTCAAGGACGATGGCGAACGCAAAAACAACGGATTGTCTCAAGTGACATTTCGGGTTGGGAGTCAATTCCAGTCGTGTTAAAAATGCCCTGGTAACCAAAACCGGCCGGGAAGTAGTTCAGTCAGATTCGTTTCGATGACTCGATCGGGATGGTTGGAGTCGATCAATAACACCGGCAAGTCATCACCAAATTCTGACGCCACCTGTCGACATGCCCCGCAGGGTGCGTGGCCTCCCGATGTCGCGATCGCTAACGCTTGAAAGCGACGATGGCCGGCTGTAATTGCGGTTCCGAAGGCAACACGTTCGGCGCAGACAGTAAGTCCGTACGACGCATTTTCAATATTGCTGCCGACGATGATCTCGCCCGATTCGGTGAGCAGCGCGGCTCCCACCAAAAACTTCGAGTACGGTGCGTGAGCGTGCAGTCGTGCGGAGCAGGCTTGAGCAATCAGATTTTTCCGATCGAGTTCGGACATGGAATGATTCACCTCGATCACGGAATCATGTGGACCATCATCAAATCGTGTCCTTCATCCGACCAGTTGGTACTGGCGATGAGCACGATTCGGCTGCCAGAATCGAGCACCTTTTCTCGCTTGCCCCATTCGACAACGTAACGCAACAAAGGTTCGGGGTTGCCGACGGTTTTCGTATCTGTCTCAACGGGAGTAACGCCCCAGAAGAGGCACATGCGGCGGGTGATTTCCGGACGATCGCTCACGGCGATGACCGGGACTGAGATGCGTTGATTCGACAACGACATGGCGGTCAGTCCCGATCGTGAAGCGACCGCGATGACGTTGGCTTTCAAATGTTCGGCGGCCGCGCCAGCTCCCAGTGTGACTGCTTCCGTGACTAACAGCGCGCGTGATGTCAACTTGCCGGGACTCCCTCGGAAGTGAGCCGATTCGACCAACTGTTCCGCCTCGCAGGCGATGTGATTCATCATCGCGACCGCTTCGACCGGATAATCGCCGACGGCCGATTCGCCAGAGAGCATGACGGCATCGCTGCCATCGAGCACGGCATTCGCGACGTCAGTCACTTCAGCCCGTGTCGGCAATTCGTTGTGCTGCATGCTGTCTAGCATTTGCGTGGCGGTGATCACGGGAATGCGATGCTGATTGCAGAGGCGGATGATCTTCTTCTGCAAGATGGGGACGCGGGCGATATCCACTTCTACGCCGAGATCGCCGCGCGCAACCATCATTGCGTCAGTCTCGACCAAGATCGCATCGAGGTCATTGATCGCTTCGAGCTTTTCAATTTTGGAAACAATCAGCGGCGTGACCTTCGGCTTCGCGG
>JAYUFI010000269.1:0-2369 GCA_043738805.1 Planctomycetaceae bacterium
CCCAAGAGGAATCGCAAAGTTCAACGCCCTTACGACCAGCAACTGTACCGCGAGCGAAATCACATCGAGCGACTCTTCGCGCGGCTCAAGCAATGCCGACGGATCGCGACCTGCTATGACAAAACCGCTCGAAACTTCCTCGCCTTCCTCCACTTGGCCGCAACCATCATCCTGCTCGCGTGAATGTCAACACGGCCTAGCCAATTGCATTCGAGGCAACCAACAATCGTGACTCGGAAGAGAGCCGATAAGCGTCACTTGGAAACCTTTGGTGCTTCCCCATAGTTCGTCGTGACCCAAATCGTCCGCCTCAAATGGGCCAACAACGACTCGCATGGGCTTCGCATAACGGATGACCGAAACCATAGAAGTTAGGAAATTGACGAAGCTCTCATAGGTCACTTGAGGATCGTTTGGATCGCGCAAGAACATCATTTCAACAGCGCCGCAAAAATCGCGAACGGTCAATGCCGCAGGAAGACCGAGTTCGGGAGCGATGAGTTCGTACCAGACGGACTTCAACCTTTTGATCGCTTTCCTTCGCAGATCTTCCGTCCAAATCACTTTTTGCACGGAATCAAATGGCATTAGATCGCCACGATGAATTCCTTGTGCGTCCTGTTGATAGAAGGAAACAACTTCGTTGATGATCGCCGTTCGGATCGCCGGTCTTTCAAGGATGTCGTGGATTTGACTCGCCATGTTGAACAATCTCGTTGAGGTAGAAGGGTGAATCCAGCGACTCATCTCGTCGCAGAATACCGGCCAATTCAGAAAAACTGTAGAAGCGGCATCACTCGTGAGCGAAAACCTTTCGCGAGCCGACGCTCTGCCTGCATCTGGTGGATGATGTCGTCGTTGGGGCCGGTCTCCTGACCGAGGACTCGCAAACGCTTGATTTCGATTCCGCCTGTCGGTTGACTGGGCTGATCGCACGTCATACGGACTTGGCAGGAACGAAAACCAATGGCGATTCCCAAACTCGATGACGACGGATTTCTGCCGGAGGGAGTCCACGAGTGCTCGCTCGATGAACTCCAACAACGATTCGGCGGCGCTCAGCGCTCGGATCATCGGTCGGTCTTGTTCGGCAAGCTGGAGCAATACATCCAAGAACTTCGCTCGACGGGGATGGTGGCTGGTCTTGTCGTCGATGGCAGCTTCGTCACCAATAAGGTTGAGCCAAACGACATTGACTTGGTGCTGATTCTTCCGGCGGACCATGATTTCGCGGCAGACTTGCGTCCCTTCGAGTACAACGTCCTCTCGCGGCGACGAGTCCACAAGCGGTATGCTTTCGATGTCTTGGTGGCTCGCGAGAATTCGCCGGAGCTTGTCGAATACGTCGAGTTCTTCCAACAAATCCGAGGCGAGACGGATCGTCGCAAAGGAATCCTGAAGGTGCTGCCATGATTACCAACGACGCGGAACTTGGTCAGGCGCTGGAGCAGATGGAGCGAATGTATCGCGCGTTGGCGGCGCTGCGACGCGACGTTTATCCGATCAATCCGCGCCAGTTCGCGCTCTTGGCCGAAGGGCCTCAAGACGAACTCGAACGGTTTCAAGAACAGATCGACGCTTACACCGGCCGATCCGAACTGGCCGAGCTATATGCCCATGCTTGAGTAGTCCGGGGGCACCGTTGGTAAGCCGGGCCGCTCGCGATACCATCTTGCCGTGTGTTGGGAACACGTTAGAACTCCTCGCAACGCGCCCCGTGGTCTCGCTCGAAGCCACGATCGCACGAGGGCCTTGGCCAATGATGTGGCTTCGCGGTATCAGTTCACCCACGGCCTCGCAGTTCGCGAGTGGAATTGAGGGGAGCTGTCTCGACACCGCGCCGCAACTCGCACTGTCCGGCTCCCCTCACCCCAACCCTCTCCCCGGAGTACCGAGGCGAGGGAGCAAATTCTTCACGATTCACACCGCGAAACCGGCGGCTCGCAACATTCCGCTCAAAGTCAGCTCCATCATTCTGTGGGCCTGTGTTGTGATCGGTATCGTGAATCCGGCGGCAGCCGCAGTCGACTTGGGAAAGCTCACCGCGCTCTTCAGAACCGGCCAATATGCCGAGTGCGTCGATGCGACCGCGCTGGCCATCCGCGAAAGCGAGTTCAATGAAAACTTGCGTGTGCTGAAACTTCGCGCCGAACTGGAACTGGGGCGTTATGTGGATGCGACCGAGACGCTCGACGCGACCTTGAAGAAAGAACTGGTGCATCACGAAGTTTATGAAACTCGGACGGAGGCTCGCGCGAGCCTATTCGAGTACATCGAAGTGTTTGACAACCGCCAACGCCGGCGCTCGTCGACCGACTTCGAGGCGGCCGACGAGTGACCGAGAGAGGATCGTCCGAGGGCCAAAGTTT
>JAYUFI010000270.1:0-2369 GCA_043738805.1 Planctomycetaceae bacterium
CCACACAGCGTTAAAAGCAGAACGCAATAGCAAGCCGATCGCTGTCTCATCACGAATATCTCGATTTTCGTGGAATAAAAGAGGCCACATTCAGAATAAGAATGTGAACCGTTTTATCAAGCGTGACGTAGACACAATTTTCACTCGATCTTGAACTCGATCACCGAGACGACGCTGCGGACGCGCTGTCAACTTCACGATCAAGCTGAGGCAACGGCGTCTGTCGTTATAGACACAATGCGATTAATTTTGCGTATCGAAGGCGAGCCAGGTGGTGGTTAAGTCGGTCATTTGGCGGAGGCTGGCCTGATGAAGATGGCTGCATTCATTGCAGCGAATTTTGTTGCGCGGGCGTAGGTTAATTTGAACTCTCGAATGTGTATAAATAATATCTATAAAACCGTTCCGCTGAGAACGACCTTCGCGACGGTGAAGTAGACGATCAAACCGGTCACATCAACCAGTGTTGCCACAAATGGAGCTGACGATGTGGCGGGGTCCAAACCGATCCGTTTCAACAGCAACGGCAACATCGAACCAGACAGCGTGCCCCACAAAACAATCCCCACGAGCGAAATACCGACGGTCAGTCCCACGAGCATCCAATGCGGTCCATAGATGTCCGAGAATGCGCTCCACAGAGCAATTCTCAGAAACCCAATCGTCCCCAAGATCGCCCCGAGCATGACGCCCGATGCGAGTTCGCGTCGCATCACGAACCACCAGTCGCGCAGACGGACTTCGCTCATCGCCAACGCACGGACGATGAGCGTCGCCGCTTGCGAACCGGAGTTGCCGCCGCTGGAAATGATGAGCGGAACGAACAGCGCCAACACGACCGCTTTGGCAATCTCCGCTTCAAAGAAGCTCATCGCCGTTGCCGTCAACATTTCACCGAGAAACAACACCACGAGCCACGTTGCGCGTTTGCGAACCATCGTCGCCAACGGCGTGGCGACATACGGTTCTTCGAGCGCTTCGAGACCACCGAGCTTCTGCATGTCCGCCGTTGCCGCTTCTTCGGCCACATCCAGCACGTCGTCGATCGTAACAACGCCAATCAATTTTCCGGCGTCATCCACGACGGGCAAAGCGGTGCGATCATACTGTCGAAAGACCTCAACCGCCGACCGCTTCGGGTCGGTCCCCTTCAAGGCCACGAAGGAATAATTCAACAATTCTTCCAAGTGTTGATGCTGTCGAGCGAGCAAGACTTGTCGAATTCGCAGATCGTCGATGAGCTTGTTTTCGTGATCGACAATATAAACTACGTTGAGCGTTTCGCTGTCTTGGCCGTGTTGCCGAATGTGATCCAACACATGCTGCACGGTCCAATGCGAGCGGACGGCAACGAAGTGCGGAGTCATCAACCGACCGACGCTCCCTTCAGGAAATTGCAGCAACGACTCAGCGATCGAGCGTTGCTCCTCCGAAAGTAATCGGAGCATTCGCTGGCGATCGGCCTCGTCAAACTCCGCGAACAACGCCGTGCGGTCATCGTCCGCGATTTCGTTGAGCAGTGTCCGAGTATCTTCCTCCGAAAGATTCGCCAAGAGCTTTCGCTGCGACGGACGATCGAGGTACTCGAAGACACGTGCCCGCTGCGGCCCGCGCAGCATACGCATTCCGGCGACGTCTTCTGCGTCGGAAAGATCCGCGAACAATTCCACAACATCCGGCGGAACCCAACGGTCGAGTGTCTCACGCAGCGTCACTTCGTCGTTCAACGCGATCAGCTCACGAATTTCAGGGAGCACTAATTTTTCGAGCATGACTTTCTTTCGGGATGGCAAATGATCCGAGAGGGCTTGCATCAGATGCATCAGATATGGAATCGCACGGCGTGTTGGAGCATTACGGCGTTTGATCTGCCAACGCAAGTTTCGAGCAAGCGCCAGGATCACCTCAGCTTGATCGCTGACGATGTCACGAGGTATCGCGCGCCTAAGGTTCTCAAACTAAGCAGCGTCCACCGCCAAGGCGCAAAGAACGCGAAGGGACACCACAAAAATCATTCCTAGTGATCAGTGTGCGAGGAGACTTTGGAAATGGTCATCTTCCTGATTTCTTTGCGGCTCTTCGCGCTCTTTGCGCCTTGGCGGTGAAATTCCCTCCCCAGAAAATGCTCAGGTTGAGTAAGTTTCATCGTTGGACTTTGCGCTTTGCCCGTTTTCACTAATTCGGTCATCATGCTGCCGCTCAAACGAAAGGGACTCGCATGTGGACACGGATCTGGCGCGGAGTATGGATGACGCTGGCGATGGTGGGCATCGCAGTGATCTTGTGGGTCTTGCTGCAACCACCTCATCGCGCCGCAGTGGCTGAAGGACAGCAGACGGTCGTCGCGATCGAGCCGATTCGCGTGGTGG
>JAYUFI010000271.1:0-2367 GCA_043738805.1 Planctomycetaceae bacterium
AGAATCTGGTCAGGGGGGAGTAAGAAACTGGTCATCGTAGGGGGTAAGAAAGTGGTCAGGACGGGGTAAAGAACTGGTCATCGTGGGGGGTAAGAAAATGGTCATCGCTCTTATCTTCAAGGGAGCATGATCTTCAAGTCTTATCTTCAAGAGAAATTATCACACAACGTCAACGACGCCGAAGCGGCATCGCTGACGATGTGTTTTTGAAGTTCATTTCGGACAAAGCAAAGGCAAGAGCCATGAAGCAAGCCATGAGCCAGAAGGAACCACGACGCGGCGGGACAAGACAACCGAACAAACCTCGCAAGCTCATCACCGCCGACCTCCGTGACAACGCCAAGGTGCTCGAATGGTATGCCGCGACCAAGACGGCTCCCGTCAGCCTGTACGACGCCGAGCTATTCAACGTCTTCGCCGCTGCGGAGTGTGCTCTCGACCACGGCGAGAATCCGCCAGCCTTGTTCGCCTGGCTCGTCCACGGACGCCGATGGGGTATGCTGACAAACGAGCAAGACGACGCCGCGCGGCAACGTGTGCTGAAACTGCGGAACCCGGAACGTGAGGCCAAACGCCGTCGCCGGCACGATGACGATGACTCCACGGGCGAAATCTCGGAACCTCTCTTCGTGGGTGACATCGTTCGCGAACTCATCAACAAATTGTTCCCGCCAACCAACCCGAACACTTCGGAGACCATCCATGCCTGACAAATTGAAAGACATCGAATCGACCGCCGCCCTGGCCGCGTGGGCGAAAGAAGTGGCCGGGGCGGTCACGCCGGTGGAACTGGCTCGGCTCGTGAAGGATTACCGGGTGCAAGCTCGGAACTCGCGACGCTCGGAAGCTGACCGGGAGTTTGCGAAACGACGCGGGAACGCTCTGGCCAAATTCGTGAAACCAACCCGTTGACGAACAACGACAGTGACGTTAAATTGCTCCCGTTGCCGATAGAACAACGCCGAACGGGAGTCAGTCGCCATGAAAATCGTCGCATACTTTCGAGTCTCAACAAAGAAGCAAGGCGAGAGCGGGCTAGGACTGGAAGGGCAGAAAGCCGCCGTGGTCGGATTCGCTCAACAGAACCGGGGGGACATCGTGCGGGAGTATGTGGAAGTCGAATCGGGACGGAACTCGGATCGTCAGGAACTCGCTCGCGCGTTGTCTCACGCCAAGCGAGCCAAGGCGACGTTGGTTGTGGCGAAGCTCGACCGGCTGGCTCGCAACGTGGCGTTCCTGTCCGCGTTGATGGAATCGGGCGTGGAATTCGTGGCCGTGGATCAACCACACGCCAACCGACTGACGATCCACATTCTCGCGGCCGTGGCCGAAGATGAAGCCCGACGCATCAGCGAACGAACGAAAGTTGCGTTGGCCGCTGCGAAAGCTCGTGGAACGAAACTCGGCTCGGCTCGGCCGGGTCACTGGAAGGGCCGCGAACATCTTCGCCAAGCGGCAATTCGGAAAGCGGTGGGAGTCGCTGCCGAAGTTCGCGTCAAAGACACCGACGACGCCTATCGCGACCTCGCTCCGCTGGTGCGAGAACTCCGCGACGCCGGCAAGCCGCTGCAAGCCATCGCCGACGAACTCAACGCCCAAGGCTACGAAACCCGACGCGGCAAGCAATGGGGACCGATGCAAGTCCGCCGCGTTCTGCAACGCAACCTTTAACCCAAGTGAGTGCCGATCATGGCCAGCCTCTACCGTCCGACCGTCATTCGCTACACCGACTCGCATGGCCGACAAGTCCCGAAGGGAACGCCGGGGGTAAAGCGAGTCCGCGAGAAATCGAAAACGTACCGGGGACGCTATCGAGCGGCGGACGGAAAGATTTGTACCGTCTCGTTGTCTGACGACCATGACGCGGCTGAAACGATGCTCGGCGAACTCGTGAAGCGAGCCAAACGCGAAGCATCCGGGGACATCGACCCGTTTGAAGATCAACGGAAGCGACCGTTGACAGAGCATCTTGACGAATTCGAGAACGCGATTCTGGCGAAGGGAGCGACGGCGAGACAATCGGAGCAAGTCACGGCACGCTGTCGGAAGATCATCGACGCTTGCGGATTCAAGCGGCTGACGGACCTCTCCCCGTCCGCCGTCGCGAACTATCTCCGTGAACGTCGCCAAGCGGGGCTGTCGATTCAATCGAGCAACCATTACCTCGCTGGCATCAAGTCGTTCACGAACTGGCTGGTGAAGGATCGAAGGATTCCCACGAACCCGCTGACTCACATGGCGAAGCTCAACGGCAAGGCGGATATCCGGCACGAACGCCGAGCACTCGCGAATAACGAACTGGCTCGCTTGATCAACGTCGCCGAACAAAGCGAAAAGACGTTCCGGGAGTTGGATGGTTCAACGCGA
>JAYUFI010000272.1:0-6249 GCA_043738805.1 Planctomycetaceae bacterium
CGGGCTTGTCGCTGGCTTTGTCTCCGGGCTTGTCGCTGGCTTTGTCACCGGGCTTGTCGCTGGCTTTGTCTCCGGGCTTGTCGCTGGCTTTGTCACCGGGCTTGTCGCTGGCTTTATCACCGGGCTGTTTCTCTTGGTTGTCTTCAGGCTGAGGTTTTTTATTCTGGCGTTGGGCGATTTTCTCCAGCGCCTTGTCGTCTTCCGTGCCGTCGTTTTTCACGGATGGCTTTTTATCGCGTCCGTTCCCTTCGTCATTACCACCCTTTTGTTGTTTTTCTTGTGCTCCATTTTTTCCTTTGCCTTCCTTGCCACCTTGCTCAGGTTTGTCTTTCTGTGGCTTGTTGCCTTGATCCTGCTTCGGCTGATCTTGCTGCGGGTCATTGTTGTTGCCGTCGTCGTTGGCCTGCGGATCTTGAGGTTGATTCGGATCGACCTCACCGTCGTTGCTGACCGGGGTCGCGTCCATGATGACCCAGCGGCCGCTCAGGTATGCTTCGACCCAAGCATGTCCTGGCCAACGGACGACGAACTCACCGTTTTCCAGCTTGCCTCCTTTGAGACCGAGAACCATGCGTGCGGGAATTTTGAACTCCCGCAGCATCAACGCGAGCGCCGAGTTGAATTGCTTGCAGTCACCTTCGTGGCCTTGCAACAAAAAAACTTCGAGCGAATCGGTACGCGGTAAGCCGGTGTTCGGCTTCTTGTAAGTGAATTCCGGCTGCTTGAGTCGCGCGAGCAATCGCTTGGCGATCTCGACTTGATCGGGGACTGCTGCTCCTTGGCCCTCGACCGCTTGCCGCGCGAACTTGCGGAGATCATTCAAGCCTTGAGGCATTCGGCAGTAGTAGTCGCGGTCTTTCGCGGCCAAGTCCGTTTCCATTGTCGCAAGTGCAAACGGCAGACCTTCGTGGCGCGTCGGCTTCACCGAGTTGACGACGTACTTCATCTCCTTGCCGACAGGCAACACCTTCTCGCGATACAGAGCTGAGTTCACTCGCCCTTGCGTGACGCGGCCTTGATCCAAGCGGCAATCACCATACGGCGGCATGACGTGCAAGATACCGGGGTCCAAGACTTCGGCTTTCGGTTGCTGCACGAACTCTTGGCGGATCGTCAACTTTTGTCGTACAGCTTGAATTGCTCGACGGTCTCCGTCCGGTTGCTCACGAGTACTGACAACCCATTGCCCGTCCGCATCAAAGTCGCTGAGAACGTAGCCGCGAAAGAGTGGCTCACGCAGTCCCATCGCTCGCGCGTATTGATTGACGTCGAGCGGCTGATTCGTTTCCTCATCGAACAAGCGGACCACCAACACGACGTCATGATTTACTTTTCCGTCGTCGATCGGCGGCTGTTGTCCGTTGGGATCATTTTCATTTTTGCGCGGGTCATTGAGCTTCTTATCTTGCTCCTGCTTTTTGTCGTCGAGTTGCTTCTTCGCTTCTTCCTTCGAGACCCGCTCAATGATGGTGATTTCGAGCGGCTCGGTCTTCGCGAGGTTGTGCGTCGGCAGCCGATTGTCTTGAGCTTCGATCCAAAACTTGAGCTTGTCCCCAGCTTTCAGCTTGAGTGGTTCGAGCGCAAAGTCGTGCTTCACGCCCACCTCTTGCTGAGCACCGTCAAAGAGCGGTTCATCGGTGATGTCATCTTCTGCGCGAGCGATCTTCAGCGTGACGGTGCGCAGTTTGAAATCCGGATCGCGCGCGGCGACAGCGAGCGGCACGATGCCGTTCGCCGGCATCTCCAGACTCGCAGTCGGGTCGAGCAGCGCGACTTGCGGAGCTTGATCGAGTCGCACGTTGATCGGATAGACCGACGGCTTCGGGTCGGGGTTTCCTTCGTCGTCCCAAACTTTGACACGATAGAACTTCGGGAACTTGTTGTCCTGCTGACGCGGCTCCGCTCGCCAATTGATCGCGAGTTTTTTGCCCTCTTCGATTTTGACCGACGGGCCGGGATAAACTCCGGCGAAATCTTCGGTGTCGGCGAACTCAATTTCAGCTCGTTTGATCGGGATGTTTGTCGTGCCAGTGATTTTGACCGCCGTGCGTTCCCAAACGTCGATCGCTCCGCCGTGTTGCGTGCGCGGGTCGAGTTCCATGTATTCAGGATATTGATAACGCTGTTCGGTGATTGTCGCGGACGGCGGCGTGATGATCGTGACGCGATACTCCGGCGAACGAGCGTCTCCGGCTACGACGTAATACGCGAAGCTCTGCAACAGCCCTTGCCCATCTTCGCCAAGCACTCCCTCGAAGTGTTGCGGGCTCGTGCTCGGACTGAGTTCAAACGGTTCATCGACAAAGCGGCGGTCGGCAGTCGTGTAGTGCAGCATAACTTTGCTGGGCATTTCACCGCGCAGATGCACCTCGATCGGTAATGAGCCACCGGCTCGCAGCTTCGCGTCACCCGGTTTGACTTCGAGGATTTCAGTCTGCGTCGCAGGAATGACGTTCGTGAACGGCACGATCGCTCGCAGTACCGACGGGCCGAGCTTCTTCGGGCTGAGCACCGAATACAAACAAAACGCGACGACGATCCCGAACAGCACATACAACGTGCGGAGCAACGGTCGCTTGTCGATGGCGTCGTCGATGTTCAACTTCGTGAGCGTGACGGCCGCTCGCTTTTCCATCGTCGCCAGAATCATGGGCGAGACCTCGCGGCCCGCCTGCTTGAGATCGACGAGGTTCAGTAGACCGCTGCGGAAATCCGTCGAAGACGCTTCCAGCGTCTTGGCCGCATACAACCCGCTGACATTCTTGAGCGACGGCCAAATCACCTTCGCTCCGATCAGCCAACCGACGAACCCGATCACCGGCAGAAACATCAGCATCCGCGCCGTGCCGCCGACACCCCCTTCAAATAGCCAGTGATCGCTGAGCACGAACAGCAGCACGTACCCGATCACCACCGTGACCGCGACGACCGCCGCCGTGAGCATGTCCGTCCGCTTGATGCCGGTCTGCGTCTTACGAAGCTGATAGTCGATGTACTCATCCGGCTCCGCATATGGAGCGTGTGCGCGATCGGGAGCAGTGACGGTGGACATATCATTCGCCTCTGTTTTCATCCGGCTGGGATGGCAGAATCATTTCGTCCGGGAACTTCAATTGGCAGCATCAGTTTGGATGTTTGCGGCATTCGCTTCCGTCGACACAGGAGGCAACAGATCGCGTACGTGGCAGATGAATCCCGGAAGAATGTCCGGTTCGGTGAGTTCATCGGAGTCTCGCAACCGCTGAATAGTTCCCGCAGATCGAATGACTTGGACCACGCGCACGTTCGGATTGATTAGCCAGACCGATCGCACGCCAGCGGCGAGATACTCTTCCACTTTTCGATCTGTGTCCCGCAGTGAATCGTTGGGCGAGGCCACTTCCACGGCGAGATCCGGGGCCACTCGCAAATGACCGTCCACTGGACCGCCAGGCAATTTGTGCTTCGCGACGAATGAGACATCCGGCTTGCGAACTTTGTCAGGTGCGTCTGGAAAACACTGAAACCCCGCGTCCGAACCGAACACCCAACCCAGTTGGTGCTCGACGACAAAATTGCCCAGACGACGTACCGCCTCCGCACCGACCCAACTGGAAAGTCCGCTCATCGCTTTCTCCTGCAACTGGCCGTTGACGAGTTCGTAGCGTTCTCCATCGGGCATAATCAGCAAGTCTTCGGGTAAGTAGCCGGTCGGCAGCGGCTCCCGTGGAACGGAACGCGGAACAAACGCAGGTGGAGCAGTGAGTGTGGTCATGATCGTCCTCACGAATTTCGGAATGCCGAGGCGGTTCAGTCGTCCGGACTTATGGATGATTCATTCCCGCGATCTGAATCAATCGCGATGTCATTGTTGAAGCCAGCGACAAGCTCCCTCAGTTGTCTCGGATCGTGGCCAGCCGATGGTGAGAATTTGTGGCGAGCTCTCCGCACGGCGGCAATGGTTGGGTTGTCTTTCAGGATGATTCGGATTCTCCCAGCAGTTCTAGCGGCGTGGCCATTGTAGGGACGAAGGATTCCCGCAACGGATTGACTCGCCAAAACTAGCCGAACTTGTTGGCGTCGGCGCGAGGCCCACAGTTCCGCCGTGTCGTTCATTTATTGAACTACCTTCCATTCCAACTTTCCAACTTTGGACCAGCAAATCTGACGGAGAGACGAATACTTTTGGTTAGACGCGGGCATCGTCTGTCACCTTGATGACCTCCATAACGAAGTCAACCGCCTGTTTTGGATGGACCAGCCGTGGACTCCGGATTCTGGCCGGTTTGCCATTCGAAAGCTGTTCGTCCTCCAGGATCGTGACCAGCACACGAACCGGGTGCGACGGCAACTCGGCTGTGGGCAACGCGAGATGCCTGTCGGGCGGCAAGACGGATTCCAAAGTTCGATAAGCCATGTTCGTGTTCCTTTCTGTCCTTTGGCGGTTCGCTCATTTTGTCGGCTGATGGCATCGTCGTCTCGAGAAGCGTCTTGAGTGCTCGATTGACGTCTTCCGACGTGGGCAATCGCGCGGCGACCTCCGGTTCCAAAGACACGAGGCAGCTATTCGGCCGGAATGCCGCTGCAAATCGGTTGAGCTTCGCGGCTCTTTCGCCAGAAGTTAGGCATTTACCGTTCGCCATTTCATCGGCCATAAAAGATGACTTTCATATTTATTTACATTTGAACATATTCATATCGACGCTCTCACAACAATCGTGCGTGCCACCATATCGCCGAGCCGCTGTCGCTGCTTACTACCAGTTAGGAATACCCAATCAATCACTAAAACAAGTGACAAGTTTCGGACAAAAGACTGCCATAATGAGCATGGCTGCCTAGTCACGGCATCAACAACCACAATACCTAGGAGATATTTTCCGATACTCCATCCGCCGGGGAGTCCATCTGCCAAGAGCACATAAGCAACGAACAAAACTTCGGAAGACCCCTTGACGACCGTCTGAAGGGCGGCACAAGCGATAGTTAGAAAAAAAAGATCAATAATACGTGCGAGCAGCCGAGCCCCCGACGATGCCAAAGATTCTTCGAGTTGCTCGTCTCTCTCTGCCTTGGCTTGCGCTGACACGCAAATCTGGTCTCGTACCTCGGTGGGAACACCTCTTGAATTGAGTACGTCTTCTAAGACGGACTCTGCAATGCTCGTTAACCCACCCTTCGCACGCTGATCGACAAGCTCAAGGAGTTGCTCCATGTGCATCGCTTCATACCGCTTGCGGAGGTCACTTTCAGTCACCGACATTTCTTCACCCTTATGTCAAACCGAGGTGCAAACCGATTGAGGGCTGTCTTGAATGCGTGCTCGCTCTGGAGTTGCTGCTATCGCAGAAATGCACAATGACACTTTGGGGGAGTTCACTTTGACACCGCATCCGACAGCGTGTCTGGCGGAGTGAACTCAAACCGTTTGCACTGCCGGAAGAATTCCAACGGGTTGTCGTAGACGATTTTCTTGATCTTCGATTCGGGGTGGCCGCGTTTACGGAGTTCTTGGATGAAGTCGGGGACGGCGATTGGGTTGGACGGCCCCCAGTCACCGGCCGAGTTCACCATGATGCGGTCGTCGCCGTAGGCTTCGATGATGTCGGCCGCTCGCGACGGCGTGCATTTCGTGATCGGGTACAGCGTCATCGCGCACCAAAAGCCCTCTTCCTTCGCCAGGCCGACGGTGTGCTCCTCGACGTGGTCGATCAGCACTCGCTCCGGCTGCACGCGGCGGTCGGACATCAGCATGTCGATGATCATCCGCGTTCCCTTCAGCTTGTCTTGCAGGTGCGGCGTGTGAATCAGAATCAGTTCGTCGAGCTGCATCGCCAACTGGACGTGCTCTTGGAAGATGATCGACTCGTTCTTCGTGTTCTTGTTGAGCCCGATCTCGCCGATGCCGAGCACTCCCGGCTTGTTGATGAACTCCGGGATCATCTTGATGACCTCGCGAGAGAGTTCGACGTTCTCGGCTTCCTTGGCGTTGATGCAGAGCCATGTGTAATGCTGGATGCCGGACCAACCGGCGCGCTTCGGCTCGAATTCGGTGAGCTGCCGGAAGTAGTCGCGGAAGCCGTCCACGCTGCTGCGATCAAACCCGGCCCAGAACGCCGGCTCGCTGACGGCGACGCAGCCCATGCGGGCGATGCGCTCATAGTCGTCGGTCACGCGGGAAACCATGTGGATGTGGGGGTCGATGTAGTACATGGTGGCTTCACTTTGGAGTGCGGTGTGTCAGCACCGCTTTGGATTTATGAATGTCAG
>JAYUFI010000273.1:0-2364 GCA_043738805.1 Planctomycetaceae bacterium
CCCGCCCCGGCGACTCGATCAGGCTGTACTCGACCCGAAACGAACCGAGCAGATCATCGCCTGTGTTGGTCAAGAGGCTGGGGGCCGAGATATTGTTGGCCACAATCGTGCTCCGTAGCCTAGCGGGGATGCTGCCGTTGTTGCTGATTCCCGCGCCGCTATTGTTCGCCGAATTCGACGAGATCGTGCTGTTGCTGATCGCCAGGATGCCGTTGTTGACGATGCCACCGGCTTGATTGGCAAGGTTCCCGGAGATCGTGCTGTTGCTGATCGTCACACTGGCGTTGCCATTGCCGGAGACGTTACTGATGCCGCCACCAAAGCCAGCCGTGTTCCCGGAGACCGTGCTGTTGTTGATCATCAAGGTGGCATTGCCGGAACCGGCGAAATTACGGATGCCGCCGCCTTCACCGGACTCCGATTTGTTTGCGGTGATCATGCTGTTGCTGATCGTCAACTTGACGTTGCCGGTGTCGGCAAAGTTACTGATGCCGCTGCCGTTGTTCGCGGAGATTGTGCTGTTGCTAATCGTCAGCGTGCCGACGTTACTGATGCCGCCTCCGTTGTCAACGTTGTCGGGTATGCCATAGAAGGCTTGCACCAAGTTCGCGGAGACTGTGCTGTTATCAATCGCCAGAGTGCCAAGATTGCTAATACCGCCTCCGTTGCCCCCGTTGATGATGTTGTTGGCTAAGCCAAAAATGCCGACATCGTTGTTGCCGGAGATCGTGCTGTTGCTGATTGTCAAAGTGCCAAGGTTACTGATGCCGCCGCCATTTTCGCTGTTGCTCGCGTCGCCGTTAACAGAAGTGCTAATGATCGTCGAGTTCGCCGAGATCGTACTGTTGCTGATCGTCAGAGTGCCAAGGTTGCTGATGCCGCCGCCGTTGCCGCTGTTGATGATGTCGCCGTTATTAAAAGAAGTGCTAAAGATCGTCGAATTCCCGGAGATCGTGCTGTTACTGATCGTCAGAGTGCCAAGGTTACTGATGCCGCCGCCGTTGCCGCTGTTGATGATGTCGCTTTCGCCACCGCCGAAGATTGCCGAGTTCCCGGAGATCGTGCTGTTACAGAGCTTCAGGATGCCGCTGTTGAGGATGCCACCGCCGTTGTCGGCCTTCCCCTGGGTCAGCGTCAGGCCAGAGATTGTCACGCTGTTACCGGCAGTCACCTCGAATATCCGCGATGTGTTGTTGCCACTGATGCTGAGTTGAGTGGCTCCCAGCCCGTTGATCGTCAGCGGTGAGGTGATCAGCAATTCCGTGCCGCCGAGCGTGATGGTCTGCCCGGCCAGTCCCGCCGCGAACTGGATCGTGTCCGCACCACTCCCCGCCGTGGAACCATCCACTCTCGAATTCGTATTGGCCGCTTGGATCGCTTCGCGCAAAGTGACCTGACCATTGACGATCATGTCATCGGCGGCGCTCGTGACCGTGATGATGGCTGGCACAATCCGATCTTCCAGCCGTTCGAGCCATCGCGCTGTCCCGCCCCGGCGACTCCGCCGACTGTTCGCCCCCTTCAAGCTGCCGAGCCGTCTCTTTAGCGACACAAACCACGATGTCATTCGCATGATCGTCCCCTCAACGTGAGCGACCAGCGGTAATAGACGCTCGACAACCGAACGTGCTCGCCTCCCCTCATCGCATTCACGAATGCCAACCAACGTAAGAGTCTGAACACCACCTCACAAGTCGCCGGACATTAAATTCAGCCGAAGACTCGGCCGATCAGCGAAAATGCACACAACCACCCCCACGGGTTGTCATGTTCGCCGACGGGTGTGCATGGCTGAAGCGGGGCCGCTGTGGTGGCGACGTTCTACCTTCCGTCGCTCCCCGGTCGCTACGTCACGGCGGACGTTGATCGTGCTCGCCAATACCGCGACACGCTCGCAGCGGCAGCCGCGCAGAAGCGGCCGATTCAACGGACTCTCTTCGACAACTAGGTGGGCTGATGGCGTTGGGTGACGCCCTCATGAAATCTGGCGTGGTCGCACCAACGAGCGGTTCCTTGAATCCCGCCGTTGTCAAATTCGAGTTGATCGAGGGAGTAAGTGGGATGTCCGACACCACAGACGTTGCTCCGCAGCTTCGCAAAGCGTTGGAGGGTTCGCTCTCCGCGCTGCGACGGTTGAGCGACAAAAAAGTTTGTCGCGTATCGGTGAGCCACAACGGAAATCGACCGATGAAGAGTCTCAAAGAGGATTGAACGATGGGAACCGTCCATCGCAAAACACGGACGCAACCGCTTCCCGCTGGAGCGAAGTTGTTCACACGGGCCCGGCAACGATTCGCCAAATGGAAACCGGCGGAGGGTTCGCCATCGACCGAAAGAAATTCGGGTAGTGGGTCAGTTTAGTCG
>JAYUFI010000274.1:0-2363 GCA_043738805.1 Planctomycetaceae bacterium
CGTTGAACTCTGAAGTCGATCGGTTTGCAGACGATAGGCCAATCGCTCCAGCCGTGACGTGATCTGTCGCAGTCGAGCGATCACGCGCGGCGGATTTGAATAACTTTCGCGATGCACGAAGAGCCGTTCGAGCCACGTCAGGCCGCTCAGTAACGTTGTGCTTTGATCGAGCACGCGAGCCAATTTCGCCTCGCGATCAGACAGTGGTCGCACGCTGCGGTATGCGGCAATTGCCATCTCCCAACGATCGTCGTCGTCACGCAAGAAACTGCCGAGCAACCGAGCCAAATCGGTCGCGGGGGTTTCACTGCGAGCGGCATTCGGATCGATCAGCCCCGTGACTTCGTCGCCATCGAACAAAACGTGATCATGCCACACGTCTCGCAAGCAAGGATGCAGCCGCAATCGCATGTCGCGGTAAGTCAGTAACTCCTCGCCGACATGCGGAGCCGAGATCACAAAGAAGTTGAGAATCTGCCGCGACAAACTCTTCAGTTCCAAGAACTCCGCGTCCCAGCCATCGAGCGACGTTGCTTCGGCCACCAACTTTTTCAGCTTCGCCACGTCGGTCGTGTAGAAGCGATGAATTCGCACCAACCGATCTTCCACCGTCGGCGATGTCGCGGAGGTGACTTGCTTGAACCACTCCGCCTCTGACGAGCGCGCCTCAAATCGAGCCGCCGCATCGTGCCATTGAGCGAGCACAATCATCGCGTTTCGCAGTCGAGCGTCCGTCGGTGCCGACGAAAAATCGGCGCGTCCCGGCAGCCACGGCTCGAGCTGCCAGAACTGTCCCGCCTCCGTGTAAAGCGTCGTCCCAAACTGGCTCTTCAACGGCACAGGGACTTGCTTCACGCCGCAACGATGAATGTGCTCCAGCAACCGATGCAGTCCCGCGAGCCGATCGCGTTGCAAACTATCCGGTGGCCAACCACGCAAGCAGTACTCTGCTTCCGGGGCGAGCTTCGTTCCCTCGACAACCACTCGCAACACGACCGCGCCACTAAACCCTTCGCTGTC
The DNA here is from genome assembly GCA_043738805.1 of Planctomycetaceae bacterium. GTDB lineage: Bacteria > Planctomycetota > Planctomycetia > Planctomycetales > Planctomycetaceae > SXKJ01. The sequence continues at coordinate 1,021 of JAYUFI010000274.1, forward strand.
ACGATCAATCGTGCGGATGCGCGCAGGACGCTGCGAACCGCAGAACGCGGCGACGATTTGAGCGAGGTTGTGGAATTTCACGAACTGCGAAGGTGGCATGAGGTTTGTCGCAAATTGACTTTTCGGCAACGAGCAGTAGAAGATGCCTCGCCGAACACGTTGCTTCGTCGGCCATCAGTCCCTTTTTCGTGAGAGTCATGCCATGACAGTAAAACAGAGAACGTGGCGGTTTGCGAGCCTGCTCGCCGTCGCCGTGATCGCCGGAACAACAGCCACGTTACCAGCAGATGACCTGCCGTGGTCCTTGAACAGCTCGTATCAAACTGTGGGATATCCCGTTGCCGGTAACTCCTACGTGGTCCACTCCGCATGGTACGTCCCGGCGAACTCTGCACCGGCCAGTTACCGAACGGTTTCGTCGCGTCAATCTTCCGGTTGCTCGTCCTGCTCATCGAGCTATTACGCGCCGGCCAACTACTACGCACCCTCTTACGGATCAGGTTATGGCTGCGGTTGCGGACCTGTCGCAGTCGCCCCGTCATGCAACCCCTGTGGCGTCTCCTGCGGCACGCCGTTGAATAACTGTGACAGCGGTTGTTCTGACTCGCCGACACCGGCTAAGCCCGCTCAATCGAAAGGCTCGTCGAGCGGATTCCACCCGACGCAAAAAAAGAATGAGCCGGAAGCCAATCGCAGCGGCACACCAAAGCAACCGATGCAAACTTATGTCGTGCCCAGCAACAACAGCACGACTGACGTGCAAGCGCCAGAAACCAACGATGGCCTGGGCGGCAACCAACGCATCAAGGGTTTGCGAACGGACGAGCAAAAACAAAAAAAAGATGATGCGATCGACAACTTGCTCGAAGAAAAGACGGAAGCTCGCAAGCCCGCACCGACTCCGCTTGGAGACGAAACTGTGATCGAGAAGATCAAGAAGGTGCCAGCTCCTTCGGATATTGGTGAGGGGGACCAAGATCAGTCACCAGAAAAGTCGTTCGAACTCGACAACAAGTCTGACGGCGCGGCCAAGATTCAACTGCCGCTTCCCAATGTGAACCTTGACGACAAGATCGCTTGGCGAGCCGAAGCGCCGCGCACGCGCATCCCATTCCACGCCAAGATCACCAAAGTCAGCGTGGCTCGCCGAGTGCCGAACCTCAACAATAGCGGTTGGACTCCCATCGCAGCCAAGCACAGCGGCCCGCAGTTGGTGAAGAAGTAACAGCGGCCCTGCGCTGGTCCGCGAAGTGGCTTGAGCGATCTCCCCGCTTCGCAACTTTTGACTCTCAAAGGCAGGAAGCCATGACCGCGATTGCAGGACGGGAGACGGTGCCTGTTCA
>JAYUFI010000275.1:0-6223 GCA_043738805.1 Planctomycetaceae bacterium
CAGGCGCTCGGTCTTTGTACCGATCGGTAAACAACGACCAACGAACGCGACGCTTCTTGCGCCTCAAGTAGTCCAAAGTCAGATTCACACCGATCCGAAACAGCCACGGACCAAAACGCCGAGACGTGTCGAACTGGTCGAGTCGGTCATAAACCTTGAGAAACGTCTCCTGAGCCAAATCTTCGGATGTTTCGAGATCGCGCGTAAAACGGTAAATTACTCGGCAAAGACGCTGTTCGTAACGTTGCACCAATTCGCCATAAGCGGCTTGATCACCTCGGCGCGCAGCATCAACCAGCCGCGCGTCGCTTCCTCCGCTCGGTTCATTGAGGGCTTCTGTGGTCAGAGCGTCGTGCTCCAGAATGGTTAACATTCAGGTCGGTCTCCCCGAAATTCACACCGATTACGGTCGGTATGATCGCTACGTTGGAGCGTTTTTGCGAACTCCATCAGATTACCGTTGAACCCCCGTCACAATCGCGGGAACTCCATCGTTCTGCAGTTAGCGGCAGACCGTGGAGTCTGTGACCCATTGGAAGAAGTAGGCAAGGTTGAATTCCCGCCGCACGGTCGAGACACTCACTGACTGCGATTCGCCGCGTTGCTCATGCGGTGCCCCATTTTGACACATAACCTCCCGTGGTGACGATCCACGGGATTTTTGTTTTCTCCAAACTGGAATTCGGTCCTTGAACATGACGCAGTCGCACGATTTGGCAGAACTCTCCATCAATACAATCCGCACGCTGTCGATGGACGCCGTGCAAAAGGCCAACTCAGGGCATCCGGGAACGCCGATGGCGCTGGCTCCCGTGGCTTACACCGTTTGGCAAGACTTCCTTCGTTTTGATCCGCAAGACCCAATCTGGCCAAACCGCGATCGCTTTGTGCTGTCAATTGGCCATGCGTCGATGCTGTTGTATTCGATGTTACATCTGACCGGAGTGAAAGCGGTCGGCAAGCATGATGAACTGCTCGATAAGCCTGCACTTTCGCTGGAAGACTTGCAGCAGTTTCGGCAGCTCGACAGTTTGTGTCCAGGGCATCCGGAATACCGTTGGACGTCGGGCGTCGAGACGACGACCGGCCCGTTGGGTCAGGGTGTCGCGAACAGCGTCGGTATGGCGATCGCCTCACGATGGCAGGCGAGTTACTTCAATCGGCCCGGCTTCGAAGTCTTCGATTACAACGTTTATGCCCTGTGCGGTGACGGCTGTTTGATGGAAGGTGTCTCTTCCGAAGCGGCCTCGTTGGCCGGACATCTCAAATTGTCGAACCTCTGCTGGATCTATGACAGTAATCGCATCACGATCGAAGGGAAGACGGACCTCGCGTTTACCGAAGATGTCGGTGCTCGTTTCTTGGCGTATGGCTGGAACGTGATCCGAGTCGATGACGCGAACGATCGAGCGGCTCTGAGTGCGGCGATCAACAACTTCCACAACACGACAGATCGTCCGACACTCATCATCGTGAAGAGCCTCATTGGATTTGGTGCTCCGACCAAGCAAGACACACACGGCGCGCACGGCGAGCCGTTGGGCGATGCTGAAATCGTTGGAGCCAAGAAAAGTTACGGCTGGCCGGAAGAGGCGAAGTTCCTCGTGCCGGACGGCGTCTATGATCACTTTCAAAAAGGAATTGGTCAGCGCGGTCAAACATCGCGAGCGGCTTGGACGAAGTTGTTCGGCGAATATCAAGCCGCTCATCCCGACTTGGCCGCTCAGTTGAAGTGCATGGAGCAGCGTGAACTCCCAGCGAGTTGGGACAAAGACCTGCCGACGTTCCCGGCGGATCCGAAAGGCTTGGCGACTCGTGATTCTGGCGGAAAAGTACTCAACGCTTTGGCCAAGAACGTGCCGTGGTTGATTGGTGGTTCGGCGGACTTGGCTCCATCGACGAAAACGTTGCTCACGTTTGAAGGAGCCGGACATCTTTCGGCCTCGAATCCCGGCGGACGCAATTTTCATTACGGCGTTCGCGAACATGCGATGGCGTCGGTCGTCAACGGTTTGTGCCTGAGCAAGCTGCGTGGTTACGGCGCGGGCTTCTTGATCTTCAGCGATTACGCGAAGGCCGCCATTCGGCTCGCGGCGATCATGGAGATTCCGTTCATTCACATCTTCACACATGACTCGATCGGTGTGGGCGAAGACGGCCCGACGCACCAACCGATCGAACAGCTTGTCAGCTTGCGTTCGATTCCCGGCATGGTCGTGCTGCGACCTGCGGACGCGAACGAAGTGGTCGAAGCGTGGAAAGTGATCGCTCAACAGAAGCACGAGCCAGCTTGCCTCATTCTCACGCGACAAGCATTGCCGACTCTTGATCGAAGCAAGTATGCCGCAGCCTCAGGGCTCGCGAAAGGAGCCTACGTGTTGACCGACGTAGCGAACGGAAAGCCCGACATCATTCTGATTGGAACCGGCAGCGAAGTTCCGTTGTGTGTGTCCGCGTCTGAAGCGTTGACAGCCGAAGGGGCGAAAGTTCGCGTTGTCAGTATGCCGTCATGGGAGTTGTTCGAGCGGCAATCGGAAGCGTATCGAGAGAGCGTTTTGCCGGTCGGAATCACGGCTCGCGTGGTCGTTGAGATGGGATCGACGTTCGGTTGGGAACGTTACGCGGGGACTCAAGGAGCGATCATCGGCATGAGGTCGTTCGGAGCTTCGGCACCGCTCAAAGACCTGCTCGTGAAGTTCGGTTTCACGGTGGATGCAGTTGTCGCGGCGGCTCGGCTGCAGATTGCCAAGAAAGCGTGATTGCACTTGGCGATGCTCGAATCGCTTCATCTGCAAACGTCACTCCGATTCGCTTTCGTGACTGGGTGGCCAAGCAGCAGACTCGATGACCTGCTTTTAAGCAAGCAGTGAGGTGAACTCAGTGATCGAATATCGGCCGTTTCAAAACAGCGATCTCCCGCAGCTTGTGCGATTGTGGCACGAGTGCGGACTCGGTCGCGGAGCGGCTAGCGGGTTTCGTTACGAAGCCTTCGATCGGCTGGTGATCGCTCAGCATTACTTCGATCCGCTGGGGTTGATCGTCGCATGCGAGGGGACTCGCCAGATCGGTTTCGTTCACGCGGGTTTTCGTAGCAACTCGCACGAATCGTGGGTCGATAGCACGCTTGGCGCGATTTGCGTGGTGATGGTTGATCAAGCACATCGACGTCAGGGAATCGGTCGCGAGCTGGTCTCGCGAGCGGAATCTTATCTTCGCGAGTTGGGTGCGATCTCCCTTCAAGCAGGCCCCGCTCCGCCGTGCGACCCGTTCTACATGGGACTTTATGGCGGAGCACAGCTTTCGGGATTTCTGGACTCTGACGCAGCGTCCGCTCCGTTCTTCACCGCTCTGGGATATCAGCCGGCTCAATCGTTTGCCGTGTTGCAACGCAGCCTCAGCGTGGGCGATCCGATCAGCTTTCGATTAAGTTTGATCCGCCGCAAGATGGACCCGTTCATTTTCGCTCTGCCCGAAAATCCGACGTGGTGGTGGTTCGCTCGATACGGCCGATTGGAAAACGTCCGCTTCCGCCTGATGCCCAAAGCAGGCGGGCCGGAAGTTGCTGGAGCGACCGTCAGTGGACTTGACTTGTACATTGATGGCTGGGGACAGCGAGCGATCGGCGTGAGCGAATTGGAAGTTAAAGACGCCGCGCGACGCCAAGGACATGGCCAAGCGCTGCTCATCGAAGTCATCCGCCGCATGAGACAAGAGCAAGTTGCATTGGCGGAAGCTCACATCGCCGAAGACAACCCCGGTGCGATAGCGACTTTCAAATCGGTCGGCTTTCAACAAGTCGATCGCGGCGTCGTGTATCGCAAGCTGTGACAGAGCGGCACACGGTTCTCGACGAGATGTTTTACACGATTGTTTAACCGCTACGCCAACGGCGTGCGCGTACGCCGTTGGTGTAGCGGTTAAACGAAGAAACTCGACCGCGCGAGGTTAAGTACAACGCGGCATGAACGCTTTACTTGCTGGAGGCTGGAATGGCGATCAAGCAACTGACCGAAGAACAAATCCGCGAATGGACCGTCGAGCAAAAGGACCGCTGGTGGTTCGAGAACGTCTATCGCGGTGACATGCCGCAGCTCACCTGGCGAGCGGCGTTGACCGGGTTCATTCTCGGTGGCGTGCTCTCGGCCACGAACCTTTACATCGGTGCGAAGACCGGCTGGTCGCTGGGTGTAGGGATCACATCGGTGATTTTGGCATTCGCGTTTTTCAAGGTCTTGCAGCAACTCGGCGTCAAAGAGTTCACGATCCTGGAAAACAACGCGATGCAGTCGATCGCGACGTCTGCTGGTTACATGACCGCGCCGCTGATCTCGTCGCTGACCGCCTACATGATCGTCAACAAGACGTTGATCCCGTGGTGGCAGATCATTTCCTGGAACGTGGTGATCTCGATCTTGGGCGTGCTGTTCGCGTTCCCGATGAAGCGGCGATTCATCAACGACGAGCAGCATCCTTTCCCGGAAGGGCAGGCGGCGGGCGTCGTCATGGACACGCTGCATTCGTCCGATGCCTCGGTCGGATTATTCAAGGCAAAGGTGTTGGGGATCGCGGCCGGGTCGGCGGCGTTCATCAAGTTCTTGCAGTCGGAAAGCTTGCAGCAGTGGTTGCAGACCAAAGTCTTCGGCGTCGCGAAAGAGAAAGTTTGGCATTTCGCTGAAGACTTGTTCGACCTCTTTCATGTGACGGAGAAAAACGTCCCTCGGCTGCGCGGCATCGACGTGCGACAACTGACGATCTCGCCCGCGCTGGACATCGCGATGATCGGGGCGGGCGGCTTGATGGGGATTCGAGCGGGTTCGTCGCTGCTGCTCGGAGCGGTGTTGAATTACTTCGTGCTCGCGCCATGGATGATTCAGATCGGCGACATCAAGGCGAAGGCGGACGGAGTGAGTTACGGCATGAGGCAGATCACGCTGTGGTCGTTGTGGCCGGGTGTCGCGGCGATGGTGATTGCGTCGTTCGTCGCGTTCTTCTCGAAGCCGGACGTCATTACCAGTGCCTTTCGCGGCCTGACCGGCAAGAAGACCGGCGATGATCTGTTGAAGGACATCGAGTTCCCCGGTTGGATTTCGCTAGTCGGCATTCCGATCATGAGCCTGATTTCCGCCTGGATGGCATACTCGTTTTTCGGCGTGCCGATTTGGGCCACGCTGGTCGGCTTGCCGCTGACGTTCGTGTTGTCGTTGGTCGCCGCGAACTCGACGGCGTTGACCAGCACGACTCCCGTCGGTGCCACGAGCAAGATCACGCAGTTGTTCTATGGGCTGGTCCGGCCGGGAGACATTCAATCCAATTTGGCGACGGCCGGTATCACGGCCGAAGTCGTGGGCAACTCGTCCAATTTGCTGATGGACATCAAGCCGGGCTACATGCTGGGAGCGAAGCCGCGTCAGCAAGCGGTCGGTCACATCATCGGTATCATCAGCGGAGCGATCGCCAGCACGTTTCTGTTCTTCGCGTTGTTCACCAAGAACGTGGACCCGAACAACCCCGCGACGATTGAAAACCTGCAATCGAAAGACTTCCCGATGCCCGCCGTGACGATCTGGAAGGGGGTCGCCGAAGTCCTGACGAAAGGGCTCGATCAATTGCCCTCGACGGTGAAGACAGCCGTCATGGTCGCTTGCTTAGCCGCTTTGATTCTGGAAGTCCTGCGGATCAAGTCGAAGAACCGCTTGCCGCTCTCACCCGTGGCGATGGGCTTGGCGTTCGTGATCGACTTCCGCTCGTCGCTGTGCATGTTCTCCGGCGCGTTCCTGTTTTGGTTGCTGGGCGTTGGTCGCGTGAAAGAAGAGCACGCGAAAGGAAATCTCTGGGTCGAGAACCACGAACCAATCTGCGCTGGCATCATCGCCGGAGCCAGCTTGATGGGGATTCTCGACATTCTTGTGGGCGTGTTTCTGTTGTGAAGCGGTATGTCGGCGGTTGCTGTTAGCTGACTCAAAATTTGGGAAAGATCACTGATGAGACGTCTCGAAAATCAAGTTGCCGTTATCACCGGAGCCAATCAAGGCATTGGTAAAGGAATCGCCCGCGCGCTCGCGAAAGAGGGGTGCCGGTTGGCGATCTGTGCTCGCAATGCGGCGAAGCTCGCGGCGACGGCAGATGAGTTGCGTGGCGAAGGCGCGGAGGTGCTCGCGGTTCCGGCGGATGTCTCGAAAGAAGCGGATGTCGTCGCGTTCTTCGCGGCGATCGACAAGCAGTT
>JAYUFI010000276.1:0-16605 GCA_043738805.1 Planctomycetaceae bacterium
TGGCTCTACGATCGGGATCCGAAGCCGACCGAAGAGTGGATCAAATCCAAGTTCGGCAAGAAGCCGGAAATTGCTGAAGCCAACATGCGTGCTCTGCGAGCCGGTATGAATTACGGCTTTTCGACGGAAGCTTTCACGGTTCACTATCACGTTCCACCGGCCAAACTTCAGCCGGGCAAGTATCGCAAGATCACCGGCAACGAAGCAGTGGCGATGGGCTTGGCGACGCTGGCCAAGTTGTCGGGCAAGATGGTCTTCTTCGCGGGCTATCCGATCACGCCCGCCAGTGACATCCTGCATGAACTCTCTATGCTGAAGCACTTCGGCGTGAAGACGTTTCAAGCCGAAGACGAAATCGCGGCGATGTCGGCGGTCGTCGGCGGGGCTTTCGCCGGTGAGTTGGCGGTCACCGCCAGCAGCGGTCCCGGCATCTGCCTCAAGGGCGAAGCAATGGGGTTGGGTTTGATGACCGAACTGCCCATGGTCATCATCAATGTTCAACGCGGTGGACCGAGTACGGGTTTGCCAACGAAAACCGAGCAAGCAGATTTGCTGCTCTCGATGTTTGGTCGCAATGGCGAATCGCCCCTTCCGATCGTCGCCGCGAGTGGTCCTGGTGACTGCTTTGTGATGATTCAGGAAGCGTTCCGGATCGCGACCGAGTTCATGTGCCCAGTGATGTTTTTGTCCGATGGCTACATCGCTAACGGCGCGGAGCCGTGGCGCATTCCGAAGGTTGAAGATTTGCCTCGGCTGAAGGTCGAGCACTTGGAGACGTTCAACGGCGACGGCGTGCTGTTGCCGTACAAGCGAAACGAAAAGCTCGCTCGACCGTGGGTCAAACCCGGCACAAAGAGCTTGGAGCACCGCATCGGCGGTCTAGAGAAAGCGGATATCACCGGCAACATTGACTATTCGCCGAAGAACCACCAGCACATGGTGAATACGCGAGCCGCGAAAGTCGCGGGCATTGCGAACTACATTCCGGAGCAAACGGTGGAAGGTCCGACCAACGGCAAATTGTTGGTCATCAGTTGGGGCGGCACATACGGTGCTGTCCGCACTGCAGTTCAAGACGCTCTGGCAGCGGGAAAATCTGTCGCTCACACTCATCTGCGATATCTGAATCCGTTCCCGAAGAACCTCGGCACGATTCTGAAGAGCTACGACAAAGTCTTGGTTCCGGAACTGAACAACGGACAGTTGCGAATGCTGCTCCGCAATCAGTACCTCGTCGATGCTCAAGGCTACAACAAGACCGAAGGCAAGCCGTTCCTTGTGAGTGAACTCGTCAATGCGATTGATGAAATCTTGGCTTGAGACGGACGCCCTGAAATTTCAAATCTCAAATTTGAAATCTGCGATCTGAAATTACAAAACTTGACAACGATCAAAACTGAAATCTGAAACTCATAAGGTGACTTAACGATGACTGTTGAACTCCCAACACTCGCTCCGAAAGATTTCGCCAGCGACCAAGAGGTCCGCTGGTGCCCGCGTTGCGGGGATTACTCCATCCTGGCTCAGATGAAGAAAGTGCTGCCGACGCTCGGCATCGCGAAAGAAAAGTTCTGCTTCGTGTCGGGTATCGGCTGTTCGAGCCGCTTTCCGTATTACATGAATACGTACGGCTTGCACGGCATTCATGGCCGTGCTCCGGCGATCGCAACCGGCGTGAAGCTCTGCCGGCCGGAGTTGCAAGTGTGGGTCATCACCGGTGACGGCGACGCGCTGTCGATCGGCGGCAACCACTTCTTGCACGCGATTCGCCGCAACGTCGACATGAAGATCATTCTCTTCAACAACCAGATTTACGGTTTGACCAAAGGTCAGTATTCGCCGACCAGTCCGGTGGGCGTGAAGACCAAGAGCACGCCGTATGGCTCGGTCGATCATCCGGCGAACCCGTTGTCGGTGGCAATCGGCGTCGAGGCGACATTCGTCGCTCGGTCGGTCGACGTCGACATCAAGCATCTGACGATGGTTCTTGAACGAGCGGCTCATCACAAGGGGACGGCGTTCGTCGAGGTCTATCAAGACTGCAACGTGTTCAACAGCGGCGCGTTCGAGTACGCCACTGACAAAGAAGTGAAGGGGGACAACATCGTCTACCTGGAACACGGCAAGCCGTTAATTTTCGGGAAGAACCGAGACAAGGGGATCCGCGTTCGCGAAGGAAATCGCGTCGAGATCGTGCAACTTGGCGGCGACGTGAAAGAAGACGATCTGCTGTTCCATGACGAGAAGACACCGGAACCGTCGCTCGCCTTCTTGCTGAGCCGCATGCGTCATCCGGAATTCCCGGAGCCGATGGGTATTTTCCGAGCGGTCGAGCGGACAACCTACGATGAGTCGGTCAACAAGCAAGTCGAAGACTCACGCAAGAAGTTCGGCGAGGGTGATGTCGAGAAGCTGCTCAACAGCGGTGACACTTGGTTCGTGAATTAGAAGTTGTTGAAAGCCCGGCTTCTTGTGCAGAAGCCGGGCTTTTTTATTTGGCCCCCAGTCGAGGCGACTGCATGTCGGATGACTTGGCTGGCTCTGCAATGTTGCTTCCGCAAGTTTTGGTTCTGGGTGACTGGGACCGAGCGGAGATAGTCGCGGTCAAAGCGTGGGTGCAAAGCCTTGGTGCTTCGGCCTGCGTGCGTCATCAGCTTGGCATGAAGGTTTCAAAAACGGGGAGCATTGACTCAAACCCCACCGAGCTTGTCTCGGTGGAAACAGGCCTTTGCACTACGAATAGGACACGCTTAGTGCAAAAGCCCGAAATCCACCGAGACAAGCTCGGTGGGGTTGGTGACATCCTCGCTCGCGTGCAGCATCAGCATGATGGGGCCGAGGAGCTTGATTCCGCGTCGCCCGATATGGTCGTTGTCTGCCAGTCTTGGCCAGATGAGTTTTCGGCCTCGGAGGTCGCGACGCATTTAGGCCGCTGGCCGTTGGCGTTGTGGGTCTGCTGTTTTGGAAGTTGGTGCGAATCGGATGGGCGCACGCGGACGATCTGGCCGATCGGAATTCGCGTTCCCGCTCGTGCGGCGATTGCCCGGTTGAACCGGCTGTGGGCCATTGTCACTGGGCGTCTTCAAGAACCTCTGCCGATTACCGCCTCACGTGATGAGGCGTTTGAATTCGATGCGACACTTTTGACCGAGCCGGTTTCTGAAGCGATCGACGTCAGTGGCGCAGTCATCATCGTTCGCTCTCCCGATCCTGCTTTGAGAGTGCGGCTCAGTGATCTCGGCATCGCGCTCGGAGCAACACTCGCCAACGGCAATACGGCTGCGTTCGCTGAGAACATGATCCTGTTGTGGGATGTCGATCCAGATTGGCCGCAAGCGACGACCGAAATCAAAGACTTCATCGCGAGGAACTCCGGCGTGCGAGTGATCGCTGTGGCGGGGTTGCCGTATCCAGAACTTGTGGAATCGTTGAGATCTGTCGGCGTTGAGGCGGTCGTCACGAAAACGTCTGCGACATCGCAACTCGCTGGCATCTTTGCGGCGAAAATCGACGGCATCAAGTAGTCGCTCCGCAGGCAGCAACTGGCTACCTTATCTCCATCTCCGTGGTAAATCTCTTTCGTGATGAGTGCTTGAGGAACTGCGAATGCCGCTCCGATCTGTTGTCCATATGTGTTTGTGGGTCGTCCTCGGACTGACGGTTTCGGTCGCTGTTGCCGAGGACGCAAAGACGTCTTCGTTTGCAGCCGAGGACGTTGCCTTCTTTGAAAAAGAGGTCTTGCCGATCCTCAAGGCCAATTGCTTTGCCTGTCACGGCTCGGAGAAGAAGTTGCAAGGGGGACTGAAGCTGACCAGCCGTGAGGACATTCTCAAAGGCGGCGAGAGCGGGCCTGCGTTTGATCTCAAACAACCGAGCGAAAGCCTGTTGCTGCAAGCGATTAACTACGACGGCATCATGATGCCGCCGAAAGGGAAACTGCCGAAGGCTCAAATCGACACGCTGACGAAGTGGGTCACGCGCGGATTGCCGTGGTCCGAGAAGGCCGCATCGGCGGCGGTGAAAGCTCACGGAGTCCCGGTTGTCGATGACGAGGCTCGCAATTTTTGGGCGTTCCGACCGGTCGTGCGACGCGAGCTTCCGCAGGTCAAAGATCCGAGTTGGATGCGGACGCCGATTGATGCGTTCGTGCTGGCAACGCTCGAAGCGAATGACGTTCGTCCGGCACCGACCGCGTCGAAAGAAACGTTGTTGCGGCGTCTGACTTACACCTTGACCGGCTTGCCTCCATCACCGAAAGAGGTCGCCGAGTTCGTCAGCGATCAATCTCCAGACGCTTACGAAAAGGTTGTCGATCGGCTGCTCAACTCGCGGCAATACGGCGAACATTGGGGCCGACACTGGCTTGATCTTGTGCGGTACGCTGAATCCAACAGCTTTGAACGGGACAACCCGAAGCCGTTCGTCTGGCGTTATCGTGATTACGTCATTCGTGCGCTCAACGCGGACAAGCCGTATGACCAATTCGTTCGCGAGCAGTTGGCTGGCGATGAACTTGATGAGGTCACTCCCGACTCGATTATTGCGACCGGGTATTATCGGCTCGGTTTGTTTGACGATGAACCCGCTGACCGTCCGCTGGCGTTTTATGACGGACTTGACGACATCGTCGGGACGACCTCGCAGACGTTTCTGGGACTGACGGCGAATTGTGCTCGTTGCCACGATCACAAGATCGATCCGTTCTTGCAGAAGGATTACTACTCGCTGCTGGCGTTCTTTCACGGCATCAAACCGTATGGTGGCGATAATGAGATTCTGCGATTCATCGGCGGCGATGCCGAACGCAAACGGCAAGCGACAGCGACCGCCGAGTGGGAAGCGAAGTTGGCGAACGCTCGCCAACAAATCGCCGCTGTCGAAGAGGCGATCAAAGACAAACTCCCCGGCGGGGAGATCGACGATTTCAAGTTCGATGGCAAACGCCGCGAGATTCTCCGCAAGCAGCGGGGCAAGCTGATCGGCGTTGAAGATCACGACAAATATGAAGCGCTGCATCGCGAGCGAGAACGGATTGAGCGTGAACGACCGACATCCCACGAACAAGCGCTTGCCGTGAAGGAAGAGGGCCGCCCGCGCGACACGTTTGTTTTGCTGCGAGGTAATCCGCAGGCACATGGCGACCGAGTCGAACCGGCCTTTCCGTCCGTGTTGCTCGCGACGAACGTCAAGCCACCGGAGCTGCCCCCGCGCCGTGATGGCAGTGAATCTTCTGGTCGTCGTCGAGTGCTCGCAGATTGGATCTCCTCGCCGACGAATCCGCTGACCGCACGAGTGATGGTCAATCGCGTCTGGCAATTCCACTTTGGTCGCGGCCTTGTCCGCTCGTCGAGCAACTTCGGTTACGCGGGGACGCCACCGACGCATCCCGAATTGCTCGACTGGCTCGCCAGTGAATTCGTAAAGAGCGGCTGGAAGCTCAAGCCGCTGCATCGGTTGATCGTGATGTCGAGTGTGTTTCGCATGTCGAGCATGACTTCGGATGCTGAATCGAAGAATTTGAAATCGCAAATCTCTGATCCTGAAAACGATTGGCTGTCGCACTTCGATCTGCGTCGCCTGTCTGCTGAGGAAGTCCGCGATTCGATTCTCGTCGTCTGCGGCAATTTGAATTTCAACAAGACCGAAGGTCCGAGCGTTTATCCGGTGATCCCGCGCGAAGTGCTCGCGGGCCAATCCGTTCCGGGTCGCGGCTGGAATAAATCAACTCCCGAAGAGGCCGCATCTCGCAGCGTGTTCGTCCACATCAAACGCTCGCTGGCCGTGCCACTGCTCACGGCATTCGATGCTGCCGATCCAGACTCGCCCTGCCCCGTTCGCTTCACGACGACTCAGCCATCTCAGGCACTCGCTCTCATCAACAGCACGTTTGCGAATGAGCAAGCGACGTTGTTTGCTCAAGGCTTGCGTCGCGAAGCTGGCACGAACATCGCCGCCTGCATTCGCGCCGGGCTTACTCGTGTCCTGCAACGTCAACCGACCGAGCGAGAGATCGCTCGCGGCGTGAAATTCGTGGAAGACAACATCCAGCAAGAAAAAATCTCCGCCGATGAAGCTCTGCGGCGCTTCTGTCTGCTGGCAATCAATTTGAATGAGTTTGTGTACTTGGACTGAGCTTTTCTCCGTGTCTCTGTGGTAAGAACGTATTCACCACGAAGACACGGAGGATGGAGAATAAAAACATGTCAACAAGTTTTTGTGGCCGCACACGTCGCGAGTTTCTGTGGCAGACCGGAGCCGGGTTTACCGGTGTGGCGCTGGCGGGGATGCTCGATCAACAGTTCTTCGCTCAATCGGCGAGCGCGGCCGGGAATAAGCCAGCGTTTGCGAATCCGCTGGCGCCGAAGAAGCCGCACTTCGATACGAAGGCAAAGAGCGTCATCTTCCTTTACATGTACGGCGGACCGAGCCACATCGACACGTTCGATTACAAGCCAACGATGATTGGTCGTGATAACCAGACGATCACTGTCAAAACGTTTGGACGTGGCGGGAAAAAGAATCAAGGGCGGATCGTCGAGCCGCGTTGGTCGTTCAAGCAATACGGCCAGTGCGGACATTGGGTCAGCGAACTGTTTCCGAATCTGGCGAAGCACGTGGACGACATCGCGTTCCTGCATTCAATGACAGCCGACTCGCCGATTCATGGCTCGGCGATGTTGCAGATGAATACGGGCAAGGTGCAGAGCGGCTCGCCTTGCATCGGCTCGTGGGTGAATTACGGATTGGGGAGCGAGAACGAGAATTTGCCCGGCTTCGTGGTAATGCTCGACCCACGCGGCGGGCCGATCAGTGGGGCAAAGAATTGGAACAGCGGCTACATGCCGGCGCAGTACGAGGGGACGATCTTCCGCTCGCAAGGGACACCGATTCTCGACCTCGCGCGCCCGGCGGAGTTGTCCGAATCGGGACAGCGGCGATTGCTCGATACGTTGCGCGAGTTCAACGATGATCACTCGGCAAGGCTCGGAAATGATTCAAAGTTGGCCGCGCGAGTCGCGAGCTACGAGTTGGCGTTCAAGATGCAGTCGTCAGCGCCGGAAGCGGTCGATTTCGCTCAAGAGCCGCAGCACATCCAAGAGATGTACGGGCTGAACGACAAGCGCTGCGGCACGGTCGCTCGGCAATGTTTGCTCGCGCGACGGTTGGTCGAACGAGGCGTGCGGTTCGTGCAGATTTACTCCGGTGGAGCACACAACGACGACAACTGGGACGCTCACGGCGACCTCAAACAGAATCACGATCTGCACGCGGGCGAGACCGATCAGCCGATCGCCGCATTGATCGCGGACCTCAAAGCGCGCGGCTTGCTCGATTCCACGTTGATCGTCTGGGGCGGTGAGTTCGGTCGGCAACCGACTGCCGAATACGAAAAGGGAACGGGCCGCGATCACAACGCTTACGGCTTCACGATGTGGGCCGCTGGCGGCGGAGTGAAAGGAGGTATCTCTGTCGGCACGACAGACGAACTCGGCAGCGCGGCGGTCGAGAAGCCGTTCCATGTCAAACATCTGCACGCGACAATGCTGCATCAACTCGGACTCGATCCCGATCGCTTGACGTACTTTTACGGCGGCCTCGATCAGAAGCTGGTCGGCGTTGAGGGCGCGGAGCCGATTCGGGAACTGATGGGATAGTCGTAGCACAGGCGGCTCGCCTGTGATTCATTGTGGCGAGACGTTCCGCGTCGCGATTTCTGACGTCAGGAATTCACGACGCGGAGCGTCGTGCCACAATGTGGTTCACTTCTTCGCGGACAAGTCCTTGATGCGGATGTTACGGAAATCGACGCGGTCGCCATGGCCGAGGAATCCGATGTGGCCGGTCGATCGTTTGAGGCCGGGATGTTCGGTGCCGTCCATCGTGCCATTTTTGGTGACCTCGTCGAGGTCGCAATCCACGATCATTTCACTGTTGAGCACGATCTTGATCTTGCGACCTTGAGCGATGACCTCTTGTGAGTTCCATTCGCCCAGCGGCTTGAGGAACTCTTTCTTCGCGGGCTGAATGCCGTAGACGGAACCGTGGTATTGATACGGTTTGAGTTCTTTGTACTTCTCGGCAGTGTTGTCGAGGATTTGCAGCTCGGTTCCGTCGAGATGCAAGTTTCCTTTCGCGACGTTCGGGCAGCGAATGCCCAAGCCGTTGTTCGCTCCGTCGGTCAGCTTGAACTCAAACCGGATCACGAAGTTGGCGTACTCCTTTTCGGTCAGCAAATTCCCAGCGGTCCCTTTCACGCAGATGAGGTTCCCCTCTTCGACGGTATAGGCATCTTTCGCACCGCCCCAGCCGTTCAACGTTTTGCCATCGAACAAAGAAACGAAACCTTCTTCGCTCGGCTTTTTGTCGTCGGCCTGCGCGAGCATCGACAATGCGAAAAGAGCCAAGAGTGAGAGATTGAAAACGGTCGCTGAGGTCATGAGCTTGAACATCGTGCTTCTCGCCTGAAAAAATATTTGAACTCGATCGCAACAGAGGAAGCATCTTGTCAAACGTGTTTGCAAAGCGAAAGTCGTTCGCTTTATTGGCGAAGCCGATGGTTCAGAGCGTTCGCCAAGATTTCGCATGTTTCGGCGGCTTCGTTTTGCTGGGCTTGCCGATAGCCCGACGACAAAGACTGAAACGTGGTGGCGGCCGCTTCGATCATGGCATTGTCGAAGAGTTGCGCTCGCGATTTGACGATCTTTTGCAACAGCCGATCGACTTCCGGGAAGAACGGCTTTCGAGCGGCTGCTTCGCGCAACTCAGAGATCGCTGCCGCAACTTGTCCGTCCGCCTGCAACAAGTTGGCGAGATTGTAGTGATGCTCGGCACTACTCGGTTCCAAACGAACGAGTTCAGTGAACTGCATCTGTGCTTCGTTGAACCGTTTCTGCCGAATGAACATCAACGCCAACCGGCTGCGAGCAACGATCATCTGCGGATCAAGTTGTACGGCGGCATCCAATTGCTCAATGGCTCGGCGATCGTCGAGCAAGATGTCTTCCAACGCGACTGCAAATGCGACTCGCAACGAGGCATCAGCAGGCCGCAGCCTGATTGCGTGCTCGAAATGCTCTATCGCCTCTTGCTTCAATCCGAGCCGCAACAATACCGGTGCGATCGTTTGATGGGCCGTCGCGTCGCCAGCTTGTTGCGCCAAGTATGCTCGTAAAGATGTGGCCTCATTGAGGTCTTGCTCACGTTGCCGCAATTGCTTTCGAGTGAGGTCTTGCAGGTACGGGAAGTCTGCCCGCTCGTAACCGGGCGGAGGCATGAAAGCGACGGCGCTGAGTGTGATCGCCACAATCCAACCGCACGCAGCTTGCCAACGTGTCGTTCGAGAATCCGATCTCGCCGCCGCGATCAGCCACGATAGTCCGTGAGCGGCGAAGAGCATCCAGACCGGCATCATCCCCAGCCGAAAGCGACCGAAGTTGTAGACCACGATGACGAAGAACGCGTGAGTCGCAACGAAGCCCAATGGCAGGCGGCAGCGGCTTGTTGCCCGAACGCCGCCATCGCAAAACGACAAAACAATGCCGATCGCTCCGAACCCAATCACCCAACCGAAGCTCGGCAAGAATCGTAACAGCGGCACAAATTCAGTGGACACGGTGTAGTCTTCGCTGTCCGGGACTTCAAAGTCATTGAACAAGATCACCGTTTTGCGAACGGCCAGTTCGATCGTGCGAAGCGGACTTGTGATCGCCAGCGACAGCGCTTCGCGAAACCAGAATCGCGATGACTCGCCCGCAGAAAGCGGCTGCTTGGCACGTCGAGAGGCTTCTGCTCGGAAATCATCATGTTCCAAAAACGGACTTGGTCGCACGAACTTCGGACAGAAGTAATAGCCGAGCGACTCCGGTGCGTAAGCCATGTAGAACACCTCGCCGCCACCGCTCGTGACCAACACAACTTCTTTTGCGACGACATAATTTCGCACGGCCGACGGAGCCAGCATCAACCCGCAAGCGGCGATCGGCCACAACGCGGGAGCAACGCGACGCAGCAGGCTTGTCGCAGACGACTGAGATGCCGTCTCCTGCTTTGGTTGAGTGGCCACAGGTCGCTTGCGCCAGATCGTGCAGACGATCAACGGAATCAGCAGCAGCACGTGACTTTCGCGTTCGAGACACGCCAGTCCGATCGCAGCACCTGCGGAAATTAGCCAGCATCGTCTGCCTGTCTCTCCAAATCGCAGTCCGCAGTACAACGCGATCGTTGTGAGCAACGGTGACAAAAACGTCTTCATCAACTGGCATTCGTAGAACATCAACGGTCCATAAACCGCAGTGAGCAACCCCGCAATCAGCGCGGTCTTGTCATCGAAGAGGCGGCGTCCGCAAAGAAAGACGAGCACACTCATCACCACGCCGGACAACAACTGCAACAGCACGACCGCTTGGTCCGCTGGCCCGCAGAGCCGAAAGAAAATTCCCAGCAAGTACGCGTAAAGCGGACCTTGCTGAAACACTCCCTCGCCCCACCAATCGCCGCGAGCGATTCGTGTCGCCCATTCGGCGTACAAGTGGTGATCAACGACGTAATACCCGGCCAATGGCGATGCTCGGTGCTGCCAGTAATACGCCACTCTCACGACGATGGCGGCGAAGAAGACGAGCCACAAGCGATGGTCAGACCACTTCATTCTGCTCTCTCATCATTCTGAAAATCCGAGCGGCCAACATGATGAAATGACAGCGACGATTAAGTCCTGGGAGCGTCTTCGTCCTTGAACAGTTTGTACTCGACACTGTCGATGAGCGCGAGCCAACTGGCTTCGATGATGTTTTCGCTGACGCCGACGGTGGTCCAGATTTCGTGCTCGTCGCTGCTTTCGATGACGACTCGCACGCGAGCGGCTGTCCCTTCCGTCGAGTTGATGACGCGGACTTTGTAGTCCACCAACTTCATTTGTTGCAGATTGGGATACGCCGGGATCAGTGCTTTACGCAGAGCGGTATCGAGCGCGTTCACGGGGCCGTCACCCTCAGCGACGACGTGCTCGATGCGTCCGGCAACACGGAGCTTGATCGTGGCTTCGGTGGCGGGCGGGACGTTTCCTGTTGTGGCAACCGAGACCGAGTCGTCGCGCAGGCCACCGTCCGATTCGACGTTCACTCGGTAATGCAGCTTCTCGAACTTGGGCGTGTATTGGCCGACGCACTTGCGGACGAGCAAGTCGAACGACGCTTCGGCCGCTTCGAACTGATAGCCCTCGTTTTCGAGGTCTTGCACGCGGTCGAGAATCTTCTGCATCACCGCCGTGTCGTTGGCGATCGCGTACTTCGTCGTCTTGGCCACTATGTTTGATTTGCCAGATAACTCACTGATGAGCACTCGCCGCACGTTGCCGACCGTTTCCGGCTCGATGTGCTCGTAGCTCTTCGCCAAGCGATTGACGGCATGCACGTGCATGCCCCCTTTGTGAGCGAACGCGCTGGTCCCCACGAACGGTTGGCCGTTGCGGTAGTTCATGTTGGCCAGTTCGTAGACGTAACGAGACAACTCGGCCAAATGCTTGAGGCCCCCTTCGTGGAGCACCTCATAACCAGTCTTCTTCAATGCGAGATTCGCGACGACACTGCACAGATCAACGTTGCCGCACCGTTCGCCGATGCCGTTGATCGTTCCTTGAACTTGAATCGCTCCCACATCGACAGCGATCAGCGAGTTCGCAACGGCCAAGTCGCAGTCATTGTGACAATGAATGCCGACCGGGATCGTCAGTTCTTTTCTCGCGGCGGCAACGGCAGCAGCGACCTCTTCGGGAAGGCGACCGCCGTTCGTATCGCAGAGCACGACGATCTCGGCTCCCGCTTCCTCGGCCGCTTTGATCGTCTTGAGCGCGAAGTCGGGGTTCGCGCGATAGCCGTCGAAGTAATGCTCGGCGTCATAGAAGACTCGCTGACCTCCGCCGTGCAAGTAGCCGACTGAATCGCGGATCATCGCGAGGTTTTCTGCCTCGTCGACTCGCAACACCTCGAACACGTGCAAGTCCCACGTCTTGCCAACGATCACGCAGATTTTCGCTTTCGAGTCTCGCAGCGCGACCATGCCGGTGTCATCTTCCGGAGCCGCACCGCGTCGCCGCGTCATGCCGAAAGCTGATATCGTCGCGTGTTTCAAATCAAGGTCTCGTGCTCGCGCGAAGTACTCGGCATCCTTCGGATTCGAGAGCGGATACCCACCTTCAATGAAATCAAAGCCCAACTCATCGAGCCGATGCGTGATGAGCAACTTGTCCTGAAGCGAGAAGTTGACGCCCTCACCTTGGCTGCCATCGCGAAGAGTCGTGTCGTAAATTTGGATTCGAGTCATAGCGATACCATTCGATTTGAAATTTGAAACTGCTCTCAGGAATTGGCTCAGACAACAAAAAACCCTCAGGCGAACGACCTGAGGGTATCTCTCATGCTGCGGAATAGAAGAACCTCAGCTCAAAGTCGCTCGCCGTGGTCGTGGCTGGGAATCGCGATCCCCGCAACGACCGGAATAATGGCGATCGGCAGAATGATTGAGCAGTTTGATATCATCACAAAATCCATGAGGAAGAGGCGGGGGGAATATACGTCGGCATTCGGAGTCGGTCAAACGGCAGATCTGCGAGGACCGCTTCCAGCAACGACCGAGTTCAATTCATCTCGGTTCGTCTCCGCATCATCTCGATCAGATGCGGACGTGGGATGATTTGCAGCAGCAGGACACGTTCGTAGATCGGCTCGTCATCCGCTCCGACCCAGCCGTAAATAAAATCTTCTGGTCGGCTGATGAATTGCTGAGCATTCGAGCCGAGAAAGTACAACACGGCGTCGGCAGTCCCGTGAGCATCGCCACCGCTGACTCCGTCCCAGACGCGGTCGAAGTCGGGTTCCTCCAGGACGAGATAACCCAAGCCACCACCAAGCGGACAGACAGTCTTGCGTTCAGTGAAGTCGGTGGAGAGTTCGTCGAGCCGATCATCTGGCGGGCCGGGGGCTCGGTAGACAACCAAGTTGAGCGCCGGAGCGTGTTCAGAGAGTTGCATGGTCGGAGCATTCTGCCAAGACGATAGTACGGAGAACAATGCGGCGATGAATTTGGCAATCGAAAATGCCCACTCCCGCCGCTTTCATCATAATGCGGACGATCTCCGATGGACTCAGCTCCTGATTCGCCGCTCCCAGTTCTTTCGCGGATTTGAGCATGCCCCAAATCCGCGCGGAAGCCTCGTCTTGAATGACCGTGTGGCCGCCCGCCTGCTTGAGAGCCAACAAGCCGCTGGCTCCATCGTCGCACATGCCAGTCAGCAAAATTCCCAGCGATGATGTCCCCGCATGACCGCTCAGCGAGTTGAACAGCACGTGTCTTGGCACAGCTTGGTTTGGCCGGAATTGACGACGTGTTGATTGAATCGCCGACACGCAAGTGCTGCGGCAACTTGCGGACTCCGGCAAGACGATCTTGCTATACCCCACGCGGTCATGAGTGAGATGTTTAACCGTCACTGACGTCGTTACGCCGAATGCGTTCGCAGCCACAACTGCCACGCCGTCACACAAATTCCGAGCGTCAAACAGTAATACGCGAACCAGTGCAGCTTGCGTTGCGTGACAATGCGAATCAGCAGTCGCAACACCGCAATGCCGACCACAAACGAAATCAGTGCTCCGAACAGAAGTTGGCCGACGGGAAGTCCACCTGACTCACCTTTGATCATGTCAATCACTTTCAACAACACCGCTCCGCCGACAGCGGGAACCGACAACAGAAATGAAAACGTGGTCGCTGTTTGCCGAGTGAAGCCGATCATCAGGCCGCTCGAAATGGTGCTGCCAGATCGAGAAACTCCTGGCAAAATTGCTAATGCCTGAAAGAAGCCAACAGCGATCGCGTGCGGCCAAGGAATCTGGTCGAGCTCCAACAGATTCAACTCCATCCGCTGGCCCGCCAGTAGAAATAGGGCTGTCACGCAAAGCCCCAATCCGGCAAACAGCGGCGATGACATTGTCTGCTCGAACCAGTCCTTAAACGTTATGCCGATCACGCCAGCGGGGATCGTTCCCAAGATGACGGCGACGAGTAACTGACGTCGCCGCAATAACGACCAGAGCTCCTTCCAATAAATAGTGATCGTGGCCAGCAGCGTTCCGAAATGCAGGCCGATAATCAACTGGGCTCGCGCGGCTTCGGTCGATGTTGTGCCGAACGCTCGTTCGAGGAGATTGCCGACGACGACCAGATGTCCGTCAGAGCTGACTGGCAGAAATTCTGTGATCCCTTGCACGATTGCCAGGATTAACGTCTGCCAAAGTTGAGCACCATTCATGAATAACTTTCCTTGCCGACATCTCAATTCAGTCAAGCGGACTTGAATTCACGAGCTTCTTGCTCGACCGGCTCAACGTAGCACTGCGTTCCAAAACGGTCGAGCCGAATTCAGATGACACAGTCGCTTGAACTCTGCCGACTTGGGCTTTCGGCACTTCCGGCGGCTGTGATACGTTCCGGCGTAGGTTGAGTCTCCTGGCCCGTAGAACGGCCCCGGAGAGCCGTTCTACGGATCAACTTAACGTCGGCGGACCACGAGAAGTGTCGTTTCGTGTGTTCAATCAAAACCACTCAGTTTGAGTCGTTGAATTGGCTGAAGGAGTCGTTGCCTATGAGCACCCAGTTGCCTGACGTTCCGCGCCGCTTGGCGATTCCGCGAAGTCGCCGATTGGTGATTGACCTGATGCGGCTGCATCAGCAAGTGCCGACGACCGCGCATGATCGCATCTGTGATTTGAGTGCTGTTGCTGCCGCTCGTGCGAATGCAAACGTGCGTATCTCGTGGCCGATGTTGTTTATCAAGGCGTATGGTCTCGTTGCCCAAAAGCATCCGCAGTTGCGGCAAATTTTCATGCGCTGGCCGTGGCCACATCTGTATCAACATCCGACGAGCGTTGCGACGGTCGTGACGTTTCGTGACGTCGATGGTGAATCGTGGTTGTTTTGGTCCCGCTTCTTGCAACCGGAGCGACAATCGCTGGCGGGGCTGCAAGACCAAATGGATGTGTATCAAAACGGGCCGGTTGAGAAAGTATTTCGCAAACAGTGGCTATTCAGCGCGTTGCCGAGTCTGTTGCGACGCCTCATTTGGTGGTGGACGCTGAATGTCTCCGGTGAAAAGCGAGCCCGGCGGACGAGCACGTTCGTGCTGACGACGGTCGGGGCACGTGGCGCGGAAATTCAGCATCCTCCCGGTTTTCTGACCGGCAATTTGACGTATGGCCCGATCGACAATCACGGGCGTTGCCGAGTCACGTTGGCATACGATCATCGCTTGCTCGATGGTCGCACAGTCGCCGACATCTTGGCTGCATTAGAGCAGACTTTGAACGAAGTCATCGCCGCCGAATTGAACGGCCTGAGTTCCGGCAAGCGTGATGTGATTCCGCTGGCTCGATTCACGACGGAACCGGCAACGAGTTTCGACGCGCCAGAAAGTGAGTCGGCATGAAATCGCTCGCAGGAAAAACGGCGTTGATCACGGGCGGGGCTTCCGGGATCGGCTTTGCGGTCGCCAAAGCGCTGGCTCAAGCAGGCATGAATCTCGTGCTCGCCGCGCGAACTCGGGAATCGCTTCAGCGGGCCGCTACTGAGTTGCGCGCGTTCGGAACAGGCGTGCTCGCCGTGCCGACCGACGTCACCGATTTATCTCAATTGCAAAAGCTCGTCGAGACCGCGATCCATGAATTGGGTTCAATCGACGTCTTAGTCAACAATGCGGGTGTTGAATCGCATCGCGACTTTCATCAGCTCACTGCGGAAGAGGTCGAGCACACGGTGCAAGTCAATCTGATCGCAACGATGCAGCTCACGCGGCTGACGCTGCCGCACATGCTCAGTGCTCGCTGCGGACACATCGTCAACATCGCCTCGATCGCTGGAAAATATGGGCACTCGTTTGGTGCGGCTTACGGTGCCGCGAAGGCCGCTCAGATTTCATTCACGCAAGCCATGCGGCTCGAATACTTCGGCGAGGGAATCAGCGCGTCGGCCATTTGTCCCGGCTTCACGACGGACGGTGGGATGTATCAACGACTGACGTCTGAAGTTGGTTTTGAATCGCCGTGGTATTTCGGACGAACCACCTGTGCTGCCGTCGCGAAAGCGACGTTGAAGGCAATCCGTCGCGATCAGCCGGAAGTGATTGTGAACTCATTGCCGCTGCGGCCTTTGTTCATTCTGAGTCAGCTCTCACCACGACTGGCCAATTGGTTGATCCGCCTGGGAACTCGGCACTTCTTCCGCAAAATCGCGAAGACTCGTGAGGCCCTTGAACTCGATGCTCTGCCCAAGTTCACCACCGTCGTCGCTTCACCGCACTTACAGCCAGCATCTGGCAACGAGCTGCTCCAGGTTGGGCAATCCAAAAGCTGAGCGGAATCGTTTGGTGTCAGTTTGATCGACGGTGCATTGTGGTTGTGTGAGCGGTTTGTGGAAGAGAGCATCAAAGCGGCGCTCAATCGCAAGCCACACTGCCGAACCGAACCACGAGTTCTGGATGGCGTGAAAGAGGTGCGGTTGATTCTCGCTTTTGGTGACTTGGCCTTCGACGGTATCGTTTCGCGGTATGTTGCC
>JAYUFI010000277.1:0-6210 GCA_043738805.1 Planctomycetaceae bacterium
CTCGGCTCGTCACTCGGAGCGATGACGGCTACATAGAAATGACCGGGCCACCCAGGTCAACGACCGCCTGCTGCTGGTGCTCTCGGAGTACAGCATGAACTGGAAAAACCACGACCCCTTCGAGTCCGCCTTTGCCGTCCTCCTCCGGATCTGTGAGCGCAGGCGTAGGGAAACGAATTGGCAAATCGCCCAACATTGTTTTCCTCGGCTCTTGCGTGCCGATGACAAGCCGACGGAGTTCCTCGACTCATTCGCGGCTTCCAAGTAGAAATAGTTGAGCGCGTCTTCAAGGTTTAGAAATAGAGTTGGTTCAATCAGCCGCTGGGCGCTAGCCCACGGTTGAATCCGGACGCTGGCCGGGATTATTCATGGTCATGTTGACTGATTGGCACAAGTCGTTTGACCGCAAGCCGCAGGCGTGCGCGTCGGCACGGCGAGTGAGCGGCACGGCGTTTTGCAAACGCGCACGCCTGTCGCTTGCGGTTAAACGAGTTCAGTCGCGATTGACCAGAGCCATGAATAATCCCGGCTAGCGCGTTCCGGCTGATTCGGCCAACCCACAAATTTCGTCTTGAAAACGCACGAGTCTGTTCGCCGCTCCCAGCGGTTTTCGCTTGATGAGGCTTCGCCTGTGTCTGCCCCTGCCGAAATCCAGAAGCTCGTGGAGCGGTTTCAACTGCACCGAGAGGAATACCTCGCCGGGAATTACAACGAGACGCAACTGCGGCGCGAGTTCCTCGACCCGATGTTCAAGGTTCTCGACTGGGATATTGATAACGAGCAAGGGTTTGCCGAGGCGTACAAGGATGTCGTTCACGAAGACGCGATTCGGATTGGCGATAAGCTGAAGGCTCCGGACTACGGTTTTCGGATCGGCGGCACGCGGAAGTATTTCCTCGAAGCCAAGAAACCATCGGAGCACATCGAAGACGATCCGGAGCACGCCTTTCAACTGCGGCGTTACGGCTGGTCGGCCAAGTTGCCGCTGTCGATCTTGTCGAGCTTCGTGGAGTTCGCGGTCTATGACTGTCGCATCAAGCCGCTGAAGACAGACAAAGCGTCGAAGGCTCGCGTGATGTTGCTGCGCTGCGAGGACTATCTCGAACGCTGGGACGAGATCGCGTCGATCTTCTCACGCGATGCGGTTCTGAAAGGTTCGTTCGACCGGTTCGCGAATTCGACCAAGTCGAAGCGCGGCACGTCCGAAGTCGATAGCGAGTTCTTGAACGAGATCGAAAGCTGGCGACTGAGCCTCGCGCGAAACCTCGCGCTGCGAAACACGGAACTCGATCAGCGCGGGCTGAACTTTGCCGTGCAGCGGATCATCGACCGAATTGTCTTCCTGCGAATCGCAGAGGATCGAGGCATTGAGGATTATGGCCAGTTGCGAAAACTGCTGACCGGCTCGAAGGTCTATCAACGGTTGGCCGATCAGTTTCATGCAGCCGATGATCGATATAACTCTGGACTGTTCCACTTCACGCCCGAGAAGGGGCGTCGCGAGCCGCCCGACGAATTCACGCTGTCGCTGAAGGTCGATGATGAGACGCTCAAAGAGATCGTCAGCAAGCTGTATTATCCCGACTGCCCGTATGAGTTCTCGGTCCTGCCTGCCGACATTCTTGGCCAAGTCTACGAGCAGTTCCTCGGCAAGGTGATTCGGCTGACCACCGGGCATCAAGCGAAGGTGGAAGAGAAGCCGGAGGTCAAGAAGGCGGGCGGCGTTTACTACACGCCGCAGTTCATCGTTGGTTACATCGTGAAGCAGACAGTCGGTCGATTGCTCGACGGGAAAACGCCGAAGCAAGCGGCGAAACTGAAGGTGCTCGACCCCGCTTGCGGCAGCGGATCGTTCCTGATCGGCGCGTATCAGTTTTTGCTCGACTGGCATCGCGACTGGTACATCTACAACAGCCCTGAGAAATCCCCGAAAGAGGTTCATGCGACGCAGGACGGCTGGCGTCTGACCACGGCCAAACGCAAAGAGATTCTGCTCAACAACATTTTCGGCGTGGACATCGACTCGCAAGCGGTCGAAGTGACGAAGCTTTCGCTGCTACTGAAAGTGCTCGAAGGAGAAAGCAGCGAAACGCTCGCACGTCAAAAGAAACTCTTCCACGAACGCGCGTTGCCCGATTTGGGAGACAACATCAAGTGCGGCAATTCGCTGATCGGCCCTGATTTCTACGACGCTCAGCAACTGAGCCTGTTCGACGCCGACGAGCAATACCGCATCAACGCCTTCGACTGGCAGACTGAGTTCAAACCAATCCTGAAGTCTGGCGGCTTCGACGCCGTGATCGGAAACCCGCCGTATGTTCGCATCCAAACCATGAAGGATTGGGCACTGGCTGAAGTCGAGTTCTACAAACGTGAATACGTCTCTGCGAGCAAAGGGAACTACGACATCTATGTGGTCTTCGTCGAGCGTTGCCTGGCAATGCTCAACTCGACAGGCGGTCTCGCCTTCATCTTGCCACACAAGTTCTTCAATGCTCAGTACGGCGAACCGCTGCGTAGCCTGATCGCAGACGGTCGGCATTTGAGCCACGTGGTTCACTTTGGCGATCAGCAAATCTTCTCGAACGCGACAACATACACGTGCCTGCTGTCGCTCACGAAATCGCCGAACGGCAGCGCACAGATTCTTCGAGTTGACGATCTGGACCAGTGGCTCGCAACGGGACACGGCACGAAAGGGACGATCTCGGCCAAGAACATTGGCCGTACCGCATGGCATTTCGCGGTCGGTCAAAATGCCAAGCTCGTGGCAAAGCTCGGCCGAATTCCAACAACGTTGAAGACGATGAGTCACATGTTTGTCGGCTTGCAAACCGATGCCGACGACGTGTTCATACTCGAAGAAGTCCGTCGGAAAGGGGATCGCGTTTTGTGCCGATCAAAAGCGACGGAGCAAGAGTATTGGTTCGAGGACTCGCACTTGAAGCCGTTCTTGAAAGGCTCGATCAACATTCGTCGCTATCGGCTGACCGACGTCAACAAACGCTTGGTATTTCCTTACGAGATTCGAGACGGCAAGCCTCTGCTGATTGAGCCAGACGATTACCAACGACGTTTCCCGCTGACATGGACTTACCTCGAAGCCAACCGCAAGCGACTCGCGCAACGTAACAAGAGACGCATGGGGCCAGAGTGGTACGGCTACGTCTACAAGAAGAATCACACACGATTTGGACTGCCGAAGCTGCTCGTCCCGTCGATTGCCACGGGAGGTTGTTTCGCGGCGGATCTGGCGGGAAAGTATTTCTTCGTCGGCAGTGGCGGAGGGGGTGGAGGGGGATACGGCATCGTGTTGAATGACGATGTGCGGGAGTCACCGTACTACTTGCTCGGCCTCCTTAACTCGCGATTGCTCGATTCGCTGATCCAAGCAACGAGCACACCTTTTCGTGGCGGATACCTCGCACTCAACCGGCAATACATCGAGCAACTTCCCATTCGACGGATCGACTTCGCGAACAAATCTGACAAATCGCGTCACGACCGGATGGTGGAGTTGGTGGAGCGGATGCTAGCGTTGCACGAGCAATTGCCGAAGGCGAAGACCGATCAAGAGAAGACGGTCCTTGAGCGGCAAGTTGCCACCGTGGACCAGCAGCTCGATCAATTGGTCTATGAACTCTATGGTCTCACTGATGCCGAAATCACTCTCGTCGAAGAAGCCCTGTCGCCGTGAGTCTGTGAGCATGCCATGAACTTGGAAGACCCGTTCTCTGACTGTTTGAACGATCGGCCGGCATTCACTCGACGTGAGTGGTTGCTGGCGATGACAACGGCGTTCAACGCATCAACACGATCGCTGTTGGCGGCTGATCCTGCCCCGCGTGAACTGGTCACACCGCAGACTCAACAAGCGATCGAACGTGGTTTGGCTTGGTTGGCGAAGCGGCAACATGCGGACGGAGCGTTTGGTTCGGGAGCTGGCTTCGGGCGGAACGTGGCGGTGACGGCGCTGAGCGGGATCGCCTTGTTGGCGTCGGGAAGCACACCGGGGCGCGGGCCTCACGGCGAGCATGTGAATCGAGCGATTGACTTTGTGATGTCGATGTCAAAACCCAACGGGCTGATTCATGTGAAGGAGCAAGACTCATACGGGCCGATGTACGGACACGGCTTTGCGACGTTGTTCTTGGCGGAAGTCTACGGCATGAGCAAGCGGGCGGATGCTCGCGAGAAACTGGATCGAGCCGTGCGATTGATCATTCAAACTCAGAACTCGGAAGGTGGCTGGCGGTATCAGCCCGAACCGAAAGAGGCGGACATCTCCGCGACCGTTTGCCAGATCATGGCGTTGCGAGCGGCTCGCAACGCGGGACTGCATGTGCCGAAAGAAACCGTCGATCGCTGCATCGACTACGTGAAGAAGTGTCAGAACCCGGACGGCGGGTTTCGGTACCAACTGGTGCGGCGCGGTGAGAGTGCATTTCCAAGATCGGCCGCTGGCGTCGTCGCCTTACACAGTGCGGGCTTGTATGGCGGGAAAGAGGTCGAACGAAGTTTGGATTTTCTGCGGCGATATCTTCCGCGTGGTTCGATGTTGCGGTTTGAAGGACACTTCTTCTACGGCAACTATTACGCGACTCAAGCCATGTGGCGGGCCGGTGGCGAGTACTGGGACGAGTGGTATCCAGCGATTCGCGATACCCTGCTCCGCGATCAACTTCCCGACGGAGCGTGGACCGACTCCACGGTCAGCATCGAGTACGGGACAGCGATGGCCCTGATCATCTTGCAAATGCCCAATAATCTTTTACCGATTTTTCAGCGATGAATGTTTCAGATTTCTACGTCGCCATCACGCTCCGCGTGATGAGCCGAGCGCTCCAATTAGCTTCGTATGTCCGCGAAGAGTTCGGCTCGTCACGCGGAGCGATGACGGTGACGTATTTGCGATTCAGCCACGCAATGACGCTGCTCGGAGTGACCATCGCACTTTGGCTCACGAGCTCATTCACATCTGCCGACGACGCACCGCGAGTGACCGTCTTCGATGCCGACGGTCGAACAACAATTGGCCTGTTGAAGGCGCTGGCGTCGGACTCATTGAGTGTTGCGAGTGTTACGGAGAGTGTTGACGCTACCGGAACTCGATCGTGGAAATGGGCGGACGTTGTTTCGTTCCGCTTTGATGATCGGCCTGTTCCGCGTGAGCCTCGTGGTGCGGCGATTTGGTTGGCAAACGGCGATCGTTTGATTGCGAAGGGGACGAGTATTGAAGCGGAACGACTCCATGCGTCGTGGGTGCGCTTCGATGAATGGCCGACGCTCTCGTTGCCGTTGGAGTCGGTTCGCGGCCTCTCGTTGATGTTGCCGCAGCATCGTGATCGGCGCGATGAATTGGCGTCTTGGATGCTGGATCGTCGCGAGAAACGCGACGAAGTCAGGTTGCTCAACGAAGACTTGATCGGCGGCGAGTTGACTGATTGGCGCGATGGTTTAGTCGTGCTGAGTACAGGGGCCAACAAGATCACGCTGCCGATCACTGACGTGCGTGACATCGGCTTCAATGTGGATTTGCTCGCGTTGCCGGAACCGCAAGAACTCTGTTGGCTCGTCTCGCTCAGCGATGGTTCGCAAATCACGTTGAAGTCTGCGGAGTGTCGCATTGAGCGTGAGGTGCTTTCGGCAAAACACGTCAGCGGCACGACGTGGACGATTCCGCTGGACGCGATTTGCGATCTGCGAGTGTTGCATGGCCGAGCCGTCTTTCTGTCCGATTTGCTGGCCGTTGATTCAACACACATATCGTTCTTACCTGGTACGCGAGCCTGGCCGATGCAGCGTGATCGCGCGGTTGACGGACGCCCGTTGCGAATCGGCGGGCGTGAGTTTTCCAAAGGGCTGGGCATGCACAGTCGATCGAGTGTGACTTACGAACTGGCCGGCAAATATCGCTCGTTCACAGCGAACATCGGGCTGGATGACACAACCTCTGGACAAGGAACCGCCGCGTGTGCGGTTGAGGTTGATGGGCGGCGCGTGTTTGACATCACCTCTCTGTCGCGCGCTGTCGGAGCGAAGCTGTTGCCGCGCATTGATCTTACCGGTGCAAAACGACTGACGCTGATCGTCGATTTTGGGGAACTCGGCGATGTGCAAGATCGCGTGAATTGGTGCGATCCGGTTTTCCTCCGCTAAGAAATCCACCGATTTCTGGCTGCTGGTGAGCACTTCGCGGCGTTGATAGCA
>JAYUFI010000278.1:0-16589 GCA_043738805.1 Planctomycetaceae bacterium
TCATGAAGTCTCCGTTCCACCCTGAACTCGCCGACAGAAGTTTAGCGCCCTCGATTTGTTCCGCGAGCATCCCTTTGGCAAAAATTCACAAGCTCAGAGTGTCGCGCCACAATTTAATGACGGCGATCGGCCAGCGGTGGCGGTGATGAGAGTGTGATGCCGTCATCGCGCGGGATGAACTTGTACGAATCGACGTACTCGGTCGCGACGAAGCGTGTGTCGTTCTTCGCGAAGCGCGGGAACGGCAAGCTTTCGTGAGCGATCAGTTCGTAATGCGACTGCATGTCGGCGAGCCAGCGATCAAACGCCCGTTGATCGAGTTCAAAACGAGCGTCGCGATACAATACACAGCGGAGCGGTCGGTCTTTCGTCACTCGCGTCAGGTCGGCTGGTTTCATTCGAGCACGGCTGACTTCGATCGCGCGATTGCAGCGGAAGTGGGCGGACCAACTTAGTTCACGATGTTGTTCGGGAATGAAGTCGAGGCCGAGATCGCTCTTCAAACAGAGTACTTCCTCGGAGTTTTGAATCCCGAACCAAAACGATTGAGCGAACGCACGGGCTCGGAAGTCGGAGCGTGTTTTGTATGGGAGCGCCATGTCGCGGCAGATCACGCCGCAACCAATCGCTGCAAGAATCGCACAATCCCATGCGAACGCTCGCTGTATCGAATGACCGTGACGAGTCCACCAGTCCAAACACTGCACGACTCCGACCGCGATCAGGCAGCAAATCATCGGCGCGAGATACTGCGAGAACTTCACGTGACCGCCATACGGATAACGCTGTAACGCAGCGGCGAGAAAATGCAGACTCTGCGGGCCGACCAGCAAACCAAGCAACACGAACTGCCGCTGCTGAAACATCCGCCACAAACCGGCGAGACAAAACAGCAACGTCACCGAACTCGCCCAGTTCGGGCCGCCGAGCGGGTACGCCAAGAAGTCGCTCGCGTGAGTCCACAGCATCCAGAACGGCAACTTCCACGGCTCGCGAATCGGCGGGAAATGCAGCCGCCAGAAGTCACCCATGAACTCGCCTTCAGCCCCACTTTGAGTCCGTCCCGCAAACCAGAACCAGAACGCGAAGCTCGCGACGAGCGTCAGGTTCCAGGCGAGCCACGCGAGCCAGTTACTGCGCGAACCATGTTGTCGCCACAGCGTCCAACCAACGAGTAAACTCAAGCCGCCGCCCGTGAAGACTGCCGGATACGAAACGCCGACAGCCAGCGGCAGCAGCAGCGTTAGCCACCACAACCAGCGCACATCACGTTGTTGCAACCAATCCACCGTCAGGCTCAACATCACCAACGAGACGAACATGTCCGAGCCATACGGCTTCGCTTCGGCGGCGTAACGAATGCCCGGATACGAGACCGCAAAGATCGCGACCGCGAAGACCAACGCGGGACCGGAGAGCAATCGCTCGGCGACTCGCCGAAAGAGGAACACGCTGGCGAGCGAACAGACAAACGCAAACAGCCGCAGCGAATATTCGGAGTAACCAAGTAATTGCACCGCCGCGCGTTCGATCCACAAAAATAGCACCGGAGCCACTTGGTGATAATCCAGCGGTCGCAGCAACTCGGCGTAACTGCGGTCGATGAAGTTGACACACAGAAAGCTTTCGTCATCCCACAACGGAAAGCACAAGTAGTAGCGGATTGCCCGCGTCAGCAGGCCCAAGAGCACGAACAGGCTGAGCAATTTTTGAAGGCTCACCTTGTTGGGCACCGCATCGGAAACGGTTTGACCGATGTCGTCTCCGATGCAGGGATGGGTTGCTTCAGAATTGGCATCGGCTGACGCCGTATTTGCGTTTGTCATCCCTGCGGAAAACCAATCTCTCATCGGCGATTCCTTTCGAGGGCGGCTTGTAGTTCAAACCCATCGGATGCAACAACGTTTTCCGGTTTCGCCCGCCGGTGACTTTGGGCATCACGCCGCCCCAATCAACGCTCGGACTTTGGCAGTGGCAAGTTCGTAACAGGCCAGCTTGATGATCTCAGGGAAAGTCGGCTATCGTGGCCGCGTGAGGAATGCGGATTATCGCGTGAGGGAAAGTGGATGTTGGAACTTGTTGTCACTGGACCGGAGCCGATGCAGCGCTGGAGGCGTCCGATCCCTCAAGGGGAACCGATCCGCTTGGGCCGAGCACCTCGCAGCGGCTGGGCCGTGCCGTGGGACGCGCTCATTTCTCGCGAACATGCGGAAGTGCATGTCGAAGGAAAAATTTTGCACGTCAAGCGACTGGAGTCTGCTCGCAATCCGATCTACCTCAACGATGTTGACACCGTCCAGTTTTCCGTGGCATCCGGCGAGTTGTTTCGCATTGGACGAACCTCGTTTCAGTTCCTCGCTGCCGACATTGAAGATGACGAAAGCCCGACTCCTGCCGAAGAGCGGTCCTACAATCACGAAGAATTGAAGAGAGTCTCCTTTCAAGATGCCGACCTAAGATTGGAAGTGCTCGCCAAACTCCCGAAAGCGATCTCGCAAGCGAATCAAGACGAAGAGTTGGCGAACAGCGTCGTGCGGCTGCTGCTCGAAGGAATCCCAAATGCGGAAGCGGCGGCGGTCGTGCATTTCGAGGAAATGAGCGAGACCGCTCGCCCGAAGATGATGCGCTGGGACTCTCGCGGCGAAGAGGTCGGACGATTTACTCCGAGTCGTCGCTTGATGCTGAAGGCTCTGCAACTTGGAGTCGGCTTGTTGCACATCTGGCGCGACACAGACGAAAGCAACCCGGCGTTTACCGTCAGCGGCTCGCTCGACTGGGCCTTCTGCATGCCGTTCAAAGAAGAAGGTTGCAAAGGTTGGTGCGTCTATGTGTCGGGACAGCAGCAACAACGCATGGGGACAACGGTTCAAGAAGATCACTTAAAAGGTGACTTGCGTTTCGCCGAATTGCTGACGGAATTCATCGGCAGCATTCGGTCGGTGCGAGTCCTCTCGAAGCAGCAAGCGGGACTCAGCCGATTCTTCTCCCCCGCCATCATGGAAGCTCTGCGCGACGCCGACATGGCCAAGCGGATCGAACCGCAAGTGGCGGACATCACCGTCTTGTTCTGTGACATTCGCGGCTTCTCGAAGAAGTCCGAGCAATCACAAGAGAATCTCCGCGAGCTGCTCGATCGAGTGAGCAATGCGCTCGGCGTGATGAGCTGCGGCATCAGTAAATACGACGGCGTCACCGGCGATTTCCTCGGTGATGCGGCGCTCGGCTTCTGGGGCTGGCCGACTTTGCAAGAGGACGATCGCCTCTCCGCGTGTCGAGCGGCGTTGCACATTCATCGCGAATTCCTGAATGCGATGCGCGACTCGAAGCACATCCTTTCGGGCTTTCAAGTCGGCATCGGGCTTTCTTACGGACGGGCGATCGCCGGTCAGATCGGCACGGTCGAGCAAACGAAAGTGGGCATCTTCGGCCCGACGGTCAACGTTGGCTCGCGTTTGGAAGGGATGACAAAACAATTCGGAACGCCGATCCTGCTCGATGAATCGGTCGCTGAATACGCGCGTCAGCATTTGCCTCCGAACGAAGGTCGCATTCGCAAAGTCGGACGTTTTCGCCCAGCAGGCATGAGCCACGAAATCACGATCAGTCAGTTGCTTTTGCCATCGAGTCATGAAGATAACTTGTCCGACGCTGACATTGTGTTGTACGAACAAGCCTGGGATTCTTTTGCGGCGGGACGTTGGTCAGAAGCGTTGGACCATCTGGAGGAAATCCCCGCAACAGATCGAGTGCGGGAGTACTTGCGAATTTATATCACGGCCAATAATGGGGAACCGCCGCCAAACTGGAACGGCACGATTTCCATGCAGTTGAAATAACGTCGAAGGTTTCGATCACCCCTCATAATTCACGGGTGCAATGTGAAAGTTCAATGTGTCCCCTCCTCCGTCGGCGCGTCCAACAATCATCCGATTTTGGCGACCTACTTGATTAACGATGTGGTCGCGATCGACGCGGGTTCGTTGGGCCTGATGTCGCCGTTGTCAGCACAACGACAAGTGAAGCATGTCTTCCTGTCGCATTCGCACTTGGACCACGTGGCAACGCTGCCCGTTTTTATCGACAACGTTTATGTCCCCGGTCCCGATTGTCCGGAAGTCTACGGGCACCCCAGCACGTTCGATTCGCTGCGGCGCGACTTCTTCAACGACCGAGTTTGGCCCGACATGATCCGTCTTTCGGGAGAAGAGTCGCCATTTTTGAAGCTCAATGAACTGACCGAAGAGCAGCCTGTTGAAGTTGCCGGGCTCCGCATCACACCGATCGCGCTCAAGCATGTCGTTCCGACCTACGGATTTCTCATCGAAGAGTTGGCGACACAAACCGCAGTGCTCTTCGTCTCGGACACGAGCCCCAGCGAACGAGTTTGGGAAATCGCGAATCAATGTACCGGGCTGAAAGCAGTCTTCTTGGAAGCGAGCTTCCCCAATTCATTCCGCTGGCTCGCCGACAAAGCGGCGCATCTCACGCCAGCGCTCTTCAACGAAGAAGTGAAGAAGCTGAAGCGCGACGTCCCGGTCTACGCGATCCACATCAAGATCGCGTTCGCAGATCAAATCGTCTCGGAACTCACCGCCTTGAATCTGCCAAACCTAAAACTGGCTGGACCCGGTGAAGTGCTGAATGTTGCCTGAATCGCGACAGTTGCGGTAGCTGAGGCAAACTGGTGAATGACTACCGGCGATTAACGACCATGTCAAAAACTGCGGGTCGTGCGGACGATATTGATTGTATCGGAAGTTCCGGACTGACCCGACCTCGGGAGGTTTTCAATTCTTCGCCAGGTTTTGACCGTACTCGCAAGACGGAGATACCTGGAGTATCACATCTCCGAGGCCGCGATGGATCGCTTAACCTGGCATGGATGCCGGCAGAGGATCGCCCGAACGGCGACGCGACTGTTGTTAGGAATGCTTGTTGCAACTTACTTGCTCAGACCACTGAGTGTTCA
Organism: Planctomycetaceae bacterium; assembly: GCA_043738805.1. GTDB lineage: Bacteria > Planctomycetota > Planctomycetia > Planctomycetales > Planctomycetaceae > SXKJ01. Next base: position 4,970 of record JAYUFI010000278.1, read on the forward strand.
AGCGACAGACGAGGTCACTCGCGCGGAAACTGACGACTCAGTGGCGGCCGCGTCCTTCGACCAAGGCGGCGATCCGGTCACTGCCGATCTTGCCAAACGCTTGGCTGATGTTGAGAAGGAATTGAAGAGGCGAGACGAAGCCGACAAGAAAAACGCGAAGGCCGCCGGCGAAAAAAAAGCCGACGATGCCTGGATGGACATGTCCACTGATAAGTGGAACGTCAAGCTCGGCGGACACGTTCAACTCGACTACATCAACTGGGCGAATGCCGATCATGCAATTACGGGCCCCAAGGCCGCGCCGGGCACGAAGGACTACTTCGAATTCCGGCGACTACGCCTTGTGGCCGAGGGAACGGGATACGGAGTCTATGACTTTCGTCTGCAAATGACCCTTGAACCGGAAACCGTCGGTGACACCGCTCCGGTCCCGTCGCCGTCGAGTCCTGCCACTCTGATAAACCCGGTGACATCCCCGTCTGTCAAAGACGCTTACTTTTCGATCAATGAGGTTCCGTGGTTGGGACGCTTGCGAATCGGAAACTTCTTCGTGCCGTTTAGTCTCGAACAGGTCACGAACGACACGAACAACATTTTCATGGAACGATCTATTCCCTCGCAGGGAATCTTCGCGGCAGATCGGCAAGTCGGCTTGGCCTCCTACAACGTGAGCGACGATCAGCGATTCACTTGGACGACCGGCGCATTCTTCGACAACATCAGCGACACACTTAAAGAGCGGATCGACGACAACCAGGGTATCCGAGTGAGCGGGCGTGTCACGTGGTTGCCGTATTACGACGAGCCGTCCAATGGCCGCTACCTCATTCATACCGGTGCCGGTGTGCTCTACACCAAGGACCAGGACCACAGCGTTCGATTTCGAGCACGTCCTCAAATTCACGAAGGACCACGGTTGATCGACAGCGGCGCGATCAGCGCCGATTCATACACCACCGGCAACGTCGAATTCGCGAGTGTTTGGGGGCAGGCCGCCGTACAGAGCGAAGCGTTCCTGTCGAACGTCAATCGAACGACGGGTGGTGCGGTCAATGTCTTCGGAGCCTATGCCCATGCCAGCTATTTTTTGACCGGCGAGAATCGAATCTACGAACGCTTTGGTCAGCATGGTGCTCAATTCGGCCGCAATGCACCCTTCAACAATGTCTTCGCCGTGAAAGGTGGTCACAGCCTGGGTGCCTGGGAAGCAAAAGCTCGTTGGTCTTATCTGGATCTCAATAACGTCCATCAAGGAACGTACAACGATTTGACGGTCGGTTTTAACTGGTACTGGAGCGACCGGACTCGCGTGATGTTTGATTGGATTCATCCCGTCACCAGCAAGCAGACCACATTCGGTGCTACGACGTCTAACCTGCTGGCCACACGCTTCGACTTCAACTGGTAACTCAACTCGGCGCTGGTCGTGAAGCATCACGGCACGCCCTTTCGATAAAGGACATTCTGATGCACAGCCATCACGACCGAATTGTTCTTGGAATTCTTCTATCAATTGCAGTGGTCATCACCATCGCTGGTCGAGCACGTGCTGGTAACAGATGGTGTGCTCATTGCGGCGAAGCGGACGGTTGCCAAAAAGTTTGCCGGCTCGTTTGTGAAAACAAAAAGATCACCGCAATTTGCTGGGGTTGTGCGTGCGAAAATTTCTGCCTTCCCGGTCCCAGCACGCCAAGCTGCCGCAATTGCGAGATGGTGTGCGACGAGACTTCCGATCCGAAGGCTCCCTGCGTCCAGCCAAAGAAACTCGTGTGGACCGATTGGATTCCGGGACAATGCGGGAAGGTCTTTACCAAGAAAAAACTGATGAAGCGAACGGTCACGAAGTCAGTACCAAGTTTCAAATGGGTCGTGGAAGATCTTTGCCCTCAATGCGAGTCCAATTGTGAGGCGGTCAACATCCCTCCCGGAACCGTGATTCCACCAGTTCCCGCCGTGGATGCGAAAGTGAAGTGAAACCACTCGTATCCAATGAGGCCCGAACTCGATTGTCCGTCCAAGTGGTCAATTCCACGATGCCACAACTCAGCAAGCCATCAACGATGGTCTACTCCTGGAGAATGCCTGACACTCAGAATGAATCGAGAATTACGATTGAGCCAGTTATTAACAATTGGCATCCAGACAACCGGCATAACCGATATAGAAACACGCAGTTTGAATTCATTGGCCGCAGAGTGTGATGCAGAGTCGCTCTGGCAAATTCTGCCGACTCTTGGCTTAAACATGGCAAGGATGCGAGTCTCTAAACATGAATCTCCGAAAATGGATATCCAGCGTTACAGTTGCAATTTTGCTGTTGATTCCCGGCCAGATTGTGCCGCCGGCATTCGGTGAAGACTCACCGATCGTCGTGCCCTTCTCGGAACGCGATCTCGCGGAAGCCGACGAAAACACGCCCACTGCTGTCGGCAACCCACCCACGCTCGCATCGGCTGATGCGGCGACAAATTGGCTTGTTGATCGCGATCTGGCGTTGGAGCAACAACTCAACGCCCTGCGGCAAGAATTTGGTGCCTTCAAAGAGGGTCTTGCCAAACCAAAGTATCCGTCGGTCGAAATCCACGGTGTGTTTCAAGTGGACTCAGGTTGGTTTAACCAGAGCGCCAACAACATCGCCACATTGAAGAATGGCAATAATCCAACCGGCAATATCCAAGACGGAGCGGACTTTCGGCGAGCTCGGCTTTCGGCAAACGGGGCCGTCGCGCCGAACATGAACTATTTTCTTCAAATGGATTTCGCGTTTCCTGGACGACCGACGTTTACGGATGTTTGGTTTGAAGTCACGAAAGTTCCGGTGCTGGGTAACGTCCGCGTTGGACAATGGAAACAGCCGTTCTCTTTGGAAGTCGTCTCCAGTTTCAGATACACGACGTTTGCCGAACGTTCGCTGTTGTTCAATTCCTTCGATCCCTTTCGGCACATCGGCATCGGGTTCTACGACTACGCCGAAAATGAGCGGATGACCTGGGCGGCATCGGTCTATCGTCCTGGACAAGACCAATTCGGCGGATCGATTGCTGACAACGGTGGCTATGCCGGTGTTGGTCGTATCACCGCGTTGCCTTGGTGGGATGAGGACGCCAAAGGGGGCCGCTATTTACATGTCGGTGCCGGGTACAATTATGTTGCACCGACCGGCCAATCGGCCCAGTTCCGTACGATCCCAGAATACTTCATCGGATCAAATGGTCCGGGAGCGACTCTCGGTACGGCCGGAGTCGCCTCGCCTGGCAATATCAACGGCACTCCATTTTTCGTAGATACTTCCAAGATCAGCATCGACCATTACAACTTGGTTGGTAGCGAATTGTTATGGGTCAACGGGGCGTTCTCGCTTCAGTCTGAAGCTCAGTGGCTCATGGGAACAAAAACCAATGGCCAGAGGCTGTATTTACCAGGCATGTACGCGCAAGCTGGCTATTTTCTGACTGGCGAACATCGGCCTTACAACCGCAAGCAGGGAGCCATTGACCGTATTCAAGTGCTTCGACCACTCGGCCGTGCTCACACAGAAGACTGCGATTGGGGGTGGGGTGGTTGGGAAGTTGCCGGTCGATATTCGTATCTTGACCTCAACAGCCACGGAGTCGCAGGTGGGCGATTAAGCGACATGACACTCGGATTGAACTGGTACTTAAACAACTACAGCAAAGTTCAGTTTAACTACATTCGCACATTTCTTGACAACCCGACTCACGGAAAAAGCACAGCGGACATCTTCGGCCTGCGTGCTCAAGTCGATTTCTGAGGATCTCCAAGACTTCTGTCTCTTGTCAGAAGCGACGGTTCAAGACGCAACGAACCGGAAAAGGTTGTTCTACCCTGGCGATTTCTTGACGTTCGTGCTCGTCTTGTCGTCAACAATGTTCTTGGCCTAGATTCCCAATTCTTCCGGCCCATGATGAACTTGGGCCGCTGTCACATCGAACGGAATCGAGAGCTTCATGCCGGCCGAAACGAACGACCGACACGCAATGCTATTCAGCGATTTTCTGCGGTCGACCACGCGCCTGATGGCCGCTCGACCGTGGTTGACGTTGCTGGTTTTATTGGGACTTTGTGTCGCCAGCGGAGTCTACACATCGCAGAATTTGAAATTCAAAAATGACCGCGCGGACTTGATTGATCCGCAAGCGGACTTTCAGCAACGCTGGCTGAACTACACGAAGAACTTCGGCGAAGCCTCAGAGATCGTGGTTGTCGTTGAGGCGAAATCGCCGGACGTCATTCAGCAAGTACTCGAAGATTTGGGGCAACGGTTGCGGTCTGATGCGGATCATTTCCGCAATGTTCTTTACAAAGTGGAACACGAGCATCTGCGGCGAAAAGGCTTGCAGTTTCTGACTCCCGCTCAGTTGGAAATGTGCCTCACGCAGCTCAATGAAATGCGGCCGGTGATTCAGGGAGATTGGGACCAAGTCAATTTGGAAGTGGTTCTATCGCAGTTGTTGCGACGGCTGTATCTGTTGAAATTGGCGGCGGCAGCAGGTGGAAAAGAGAGTTCTTCCTTACCCGGCCCAACTCCCGGTCAGCTCATGCAGATGATCGGTCAGCATGTGACAGCGCTGGCGGTGAGCATGTCGGCGGCATTGAAAGACCCCGAAGACACCCGCAATCCGTGGCCGCAGTTGGTGCAGGTGGATGGCAGCTTGGCGGACATGGCGGCCAAGCCGACTTACTTTCTGAACGACCGCGGCACGCAAGGGTTCCTGCAAGTCGTTCCCGTGGAAGACAAGGTCAACGTTCACAGCGCATCGGTCGCGATCACTCGGTTGCGAGAGATCGTCGCCGATGTGAAAGCCGATCATCCACACGTGAAGATCGGGCTCACGGGAATTCCGGTTCTCGAACATGACGAGATGGTGCGATCGCAAGCAGACATGACGCTCTCGACGATCGTCTCGTGCGTTGGCGTGTTGTTGCTGATGTTAGCGGGCTTTCACGGATTTCGGCATCCGTTGTTGGCGATGATCATGTTGGCGGCAGGATTGCTCTGGTCGTGCGCGTTTGCGACGGCGTTCGTTGGGCATCTCACGATTTTGTCCGCCTCGTTCGCGGCGATCTTAATGGGTTTGGGGATCGACTTTGCGGTTGTCTATCTCTCGCGATACCTCGAACTCCGTCATGAAGGACAAGGACTCGACGAGGCGATCGGCAACACGACCGCTTCGATTGGCGCGAGCATTTTGACGGCGGCGATCACAACGGCTCTCGCGTTTTATTGTGCGACGTTCACGAAGTTTCTCGGCGTGGCGGAACTCGGCCTGATCGCTAGTGGCGGCGTGATGCTCTGTGCGATCGCCTCCTTCTTGGTCCTGCCACCGCTGCTACGGATTGCCGATAAAAATGTGGCTGCCACGAAACTGCCGACACCCATTCAAGGAAACTTGTTGCGGTGGGCAACGACGCGATTTCCGTGGGTCGTCACGATCGCGGGGCTGGCGCTGTTGGGTTTCATCGGTTCAAGAGCGATTCAATGGCGGGATGGCTGGCCGCAGTTCGCGATCAAATACGACTACAACTTGCTCAACCTGCAAGCGGAAGGCGTCGAATCGGTCGAGGTACAGCATCGCATGTTTGAAGAGTCAAACAGCTCGTTGCTCTTCGCGGTCGCGTTAGCCGATTCGCCAGAGAAGGCTCGCTCACTGAAAGCGGAGTTTGAAAAACTGCCGACCGTACGCAAGGTCGAAGAGCTCGCTTCGCATTTGCCGGCGACTCCGCCGGAGCAAACGAAGTTGCTCATTCAAGCGCTGCATTCTGAAGTCTCGCAACTTGCTCCAGTGAAATTCGAACCGCGAGTGGTCAATCCCGAAGCGATTGGCAAACTTGTCGAACGATTGTTTGTCACCCTTTCAAATGGAGACGACGCGTGGGCAAAGCAAGCCGCTGCCGCGCTGGATGATTTCCTCGAACGTTTTGGCGTCCTGCCGATGGATCAACAGATTCGCTTCTTGAACGAGTTCCAAGCTCGGATGAATTTCGCACTGCACGCGCAGTTGCAAGCACTGGCAGATGCCTCCGATCCCGAACCGATCACGATTGCCGACTTCCCGAAAGAGTTGGTCTCGCGCTTTGTCAGTCCGAAAGGGCAGTGGTTATTGCAAGTGTTCCCGAAGGAGCAGGTTTGGGACATCGAGCCGCTGCGGGAATTCGTGGAAGACGTTCGCTCGCTCGATCCGGAAGTGACCGGCATCGCGTTGCAAAACTACGAAGCCTCACTGCAAATCATGCACAGTTATCAAGACGCCGCCGCGTATGCCTTCATCGCCATCTGCATCACGTTGTTGATTGATCTGCTGGGACGCAGTCAAGCGTTTCGCGTGCTGACTCCGCCTGCGCTGGTGATTGGCGTGATGTGGGGCTTGAGTCGCTGGTGTCATTGGGACGTTAGTTGGGAGTTGTTCGGCGGACTGTACCTGGCGATGGCGGTCGTCATCGCGCTGATGATTGATGCGGAGGCGGTCTTCTATGCCCTGCTCTCGCTGCTTCCTCCCGTCGGCGGTGCGGCGATTATGTTTGGACTGATGCGGCAAATGCACGTCGATCTCAACCCCGCGAATCTGATCGTGCTGCCGTTGCTGCTGGGGATCGGCGTGGATGGCGGCGTGCATGTCGTGCATGACTTCCGCTTGCAAACCAAACGCCGTTATCGCATCTCACCAAGTATCATCAACTCACTGGTGTTGACCTCAACGACGACGATGGTCGGCTTCGGCAGCATGTTGCTCGCGGCACATCGCGGGCTTTACACGTTCGGACTCGTGCTGACGATCGGCGTCGGCAGTTGTGTTTTTGTGTCGTTGGTTCCGCTCCCCGCGATCCTAACGCTGCTCGATCGACGTCGCCAAAAAAAGGCCGCTCGGCATGTCCCTGAGCAAATTCCGGAGATCGTTCCGCCGGAGGTTCTCCATGCGATGGAATGTGTAGCGTAAGATGATTTCAAGCACGACGTGCAAGCGAGTGATCCATCGAGCAAACCACTCGCACGCACACCGTCGTCCAACCTGAATACCACTCGCTTGCGCGTCGTGCTTTCATTAATCCATTCATCGTCCGCCACGAGCAATTCGCGAGCGAGAATCGAGATACTTGCCGAGCGCGCGGTCGTAAGGATCAGTCGTCAGCAACTTGAAGTGATCGACGCCGAGCGCTCCGCAACCGGTCGTCAGCTCGGCGGTAAAGCGGCGATAGTTTTCGAGGTAATGCTTTCGCAAACGATGCGGATCGACCAACACGCGATGAGCCAGCCGTTCCAAGTTGCGAAATTTTGTTGGTCGCTTGAACGGAAATTCTTCCTCTTCCGGAGCAACAACCTGCAGCAGCACCACTTCATGCCGCGAGTGTCGCAATTGCTTGATCGCAGCCAGCAACGGTTCGACCTTGTCGAACAGATCGCTGATCACAAACACGAGGCTGCGGCGTTTGAGCGTTGGGACGATGCCAGCCAGGACGTTGGCTAGACTGGTCTCTCCGCCCGGCTGCCGAGTTTCCAACATGGCGGCGATTCGCTGAAAGCTGTGAGCCGCCGTCGCCGGTTCGGTGCGGTCTCGGATCTCCGTGTCAAAGGTCATCATGCCAACCGCGTCGCGCTGTGACAGCAGCAAATAACCGAGCGCCGCCGCGACCTGTCGCGCGTACGCCCACTTGCTCAACGTCTTCCCCGCATAAGCCATGCTGGCCGAAGAATCGACCAGCAGATACGCCCGCAGGTTCGTCTCGTCCTCGAACTCTTTGATGTAGTACTTGCCCGTCTTGCCGAACGCTCGCCAGTCGATGTGCCGAATCTCGTCGCCGGGGTAATACTGCCGATGCTCGACGAACTCGATACTCGCCCCCTTGAACGGACTCTTGTGCTGCCCGATCAAGTAACCTTCAACGACCAACTTGGCCACGACTGCCAATTGACCAAACTTGGCTAACGCCGTCGGGTCCGACAGCGGCAGATCGTCAGTTGTGTTTTTGCCGAAGGTGGTCTGCATGATTTTGAAACTACTGAGGGCTTACTGTTCCGCCGCCGACTCGTCGCCGCGCACTTCCACCGTGGTCGCCTTGGTCTCCGGCTGCCACTTGTCGATGAATGCAAAGAAGACCGCTCCGAAGATGCAAGCGAAGGCGGCGAAATCGTTCCACTTCAGCCGCTCATGGAGAAACCAAATTGAGAACCCGCAGAACACGACCAGCGTGATCGCTTCCTGCATGATCTTCAGTTGAGCCACCGGCATCACGCGATGCCCGATCCGATTCGCCGGCACCTGCAAGCAATATTCAAACAACGCGATCAGCCAGCTCAACAAGATCGCCACCCACAGCGGCCCGTGCTTGATCTGCGGCCACTTGAGATGCCCGTACCAGGCAAACGTCATGAAGACATTCGACAGCGTCAACAACAGCGTCGTCCAAACCAAAGCCATTCGAGAAACCCTCCTGTTTCAGACAGCGGAATGTCGCGGGCCTGCGCCTCCAATTGCTTCGCGACGATCGAGCCGATTTCCGGGAACTCTGAGTCACTGAGGCTCGCGGCCTTGGACGGATACCCGGTGAGAAACCGATTGGTCCCGCCAGAGTGCTCGGCCCGTTCGTGATGCAGGCTGCGGACGATCGCGAACTTGTCCGCCATCGTCGCCAGCGTCGGCAACAGCTCAGTGATCTCGACCCCCGGCACATTGGTCCGAATCGGCAAGAACTCGCCGCGATACTCGGCCGGAGCTTGCGGCTTCAAATTGAACAGGTCGAGATGACTCGGACCACCGTTGGCCCAAAACAGGATGACCGAAAAATCCTTAGAGACCGTTCGTTGACTGTTATCGTGTTCCGCTGCCAGCAAACGCGCGAGATTCGGATTCGCTCCGGTCGCCAGAGCACCGAGGCTCAAGCCACCGACTTTGAGCCAAGTCCGACGATCACTCGGACCGAAACAGCGGCTGGCTGGGGGTTGTGGTATCATTCGTACCCACTCTTGGACGACGAATTCAATACGGCCATGCTACGCAGTCCGACGATCCGATGCGAGTACCGTCAGGTCTCGTTGTCAGTAAAGGAGAACGGCGATACGGTCAAATTAGGTTCGTCCACATGCGAATCAAGGGATGCTGCCGTTCTTGTATTGTTGGAGTGTTCAATGAAGTATCACGCGACGCGCGAATCAACCAAGAACGGGCAAGTGAGTCTCTTGGCCGTCCTCGAAACGATTATCGCGGTCGCGGTTTCGATCACGTTTGCCATTAAGTATCAAACTACTGTTCACATCGTTGTCGGCGCTGCTCTGGCTCCGCTGCTTCTCCTCAAAACAGATTACTCCGCACACGCGGCCAAGGCTGCTTGCGATTGGCAGTTTGATCTGATTAAGCAGTTTTCAAAGAAGAGTGATCGGTTCGTAAAATCGTCATCCATTCCCGAATACATCAGCGGCACTTTCCTAACGATAATTCTATTTTGTTGGACCCTTATCGCCATCCCGCTATCGTGGTTCAATGGGTTCGTTGTTGGCGTTGCCACGCATCCCATCGTTTCAGCGCAGGCTATTGCGCGAAATTGGCAACGATCAATCCTTTGCACCGACTTAACGATCGGACCAGAAATGATTCCGATTCCAGAACGTGATTGGATGCGAGATTACGGAAAAAACAATGTTTTCGACATGATGCCATTCCTACTGCAACAGATCCGTCAAGCACGAGGTATCGAGCGTCTAACAGCCATCGCAGCGTCAATTTCATGTCTCTTGGTATTTGCTGGACCAACTTTGGTGCTTCGTTTGTCGGTCAAATCGACGGCGATCGTCTGGTTTCCACTACTTTGGGTTGTGGCACCGATGAACACGGCATTGGGAGATTTGCGATCTCGCCTGCGGTTCTTTCGACAGTCAGACTTGACTCGCTTAGCTATGGTTTTCGCCGGCTTGTCGATCATCTGCTTTGTTCTCAAATTCTTTTTCTTGCTCACCTGGACCAACTTTGCGGAGTGGTGGAATACCACTGACCTGTTGCGATTCCTCGCGATCGCCGTCCAGCCAAAGGAGATTCCAATTTGGCAATGTGCAATGCTAATCAACTCGGCACTGATGTTTTTTTTCTGGCTCTACTGCGGAGAGACCGTTAAGAAAATCGATTGCGGAGTTGAATGGTCTGAACCACGAACAATCGTCGTCGTCAGATACACGTTAGCGATTCGACGACTCCTCACCTGCTACTCCATTGCTTGCAACCTCTATCTCTACGCGCAAGCGTCACCCGCGTGGAATCTGCCACCTCTCGGAACGAAATTCGTCCCCTGGTAATAAGCTGGCCAGTTGCAAGCAGCAGCAGGCGTCAATACCGAAGCGTCCGCAATCAATTGCCGTTGGATCGCTACTTGCTCGACTCGAAGGTCAGCGGGACTTGACGGAACCCAGGAGCATGACTGAAGACCTCGACGACCGCATATTTGAGATTCGTGTAGATGCCGGTCTGTCCGTCGCGTATTTGCGTAATTGCCAAACGCACCTTGAGTTCGTCTCCAGGCGCAATGGCAATTTCGTGATTGAAGAAGTCCGAATAGAACTTGTCGTCAGTGATAGGTGCCGTGATTTCCACGCCGTTCCAAACGAAGTCCCACTTTCGACGACTCTTCTTCAAGAATGCCTTATCAATCAGCAGCAGAGAACATCGCTCGTAGATCACTCGTGTCAATGGATCATCGGTCGGCACAATCGTAAATGTTTGCATCGCCGATCGCGGGATGATGATGTCTGGTGGTGGTGAATCCATTTCCGTAACGAAGCCGAATCCCGAAATGCGTTCATCAACGCTAATTGTTTCCATTGTTCGCGCGATCGCTTTCACGAACTGTGGATTCTTCTCAGCATCACGAGTCGCGTTATAAACCTGTCGCGGAACGATTAAGCGATCGTCACCTCGCTCGATGACAACTTCATTGGAATCAACTTGGACCTTCGAGGTCTCATCAACAGAGATCAACTTTTCATAAATAAAGGTCACCAGAATTGAAAGTAGAATCCCGTGTAAGAGTTGATTCGAAAAGAGATTATTTGCAGTGGTATAGACGGTTCGAATCTTCGCTCGAAAACTGCCCGGTCCTAATGCTTCGACGACAACCTCGACGTCGTAGCCGTGATTGATCGTACTGTTTGCGGCCTTGGCTGCGTCTGCAATCGAAACGAGCGTCGAGGCAAGCGTGTAGGCGTTAATGCGTGCGCCGTCAGTTTGGAAATGTAAGACCAGCGCGTCATCGAACTGGGAAATGTTTACGACACGCATTTTGCCTCACTTTTGGCGATCAGTTTATCCCGATGTTGCGCATCTTTCGTGGCTCTGTCCACTGCCATCCGAACAGGAAACCTTTTAATCGCGCGCCGACTAGGCTGCAAATCACAGTGAGCCTGTGCATCTCACCAAATCAGAATAACATGCTGGTATGAGTGAGCCGCTGAATGCCGTCGAAGGAATCGCCGTTGCGCCGCTGGTTGGCGCGGGCTTGGGTGGTTGCACGATATTGGTGGCCGTGTTCTCTGTGACGTCACCAATTGTGCTCGACGTTCTGTTGATGGCTGGGCTGGGGGTAGGATGGCCGCCCCCGGCCGTCCTGCATCGTTCCGCTC
>JAYUFI010000279.1:0-16584 GCA_043738805.1 Planctomycetaceae bacterium
GGGCCTTTCACGAACGTACTCGAAGTCACGCCGATCGAAATTAAAAAAATCGATAGCAATAGGACGCCCAGGATCGCTTTGAAATAGCCCGCTACGAAAGGCCGATCAGGCATCCGGATAAACATGTCCGGTCGAGCCATGCCGAGGTACTGGCCCGAATCCAAGCACTGCACTTCGATCGTCAAAGCGTTTTGATCCACGACATCGTCGAACAGGTCAACGGTTCGATTGGCCTTCTTCTCTTCGTCGAAAAAAGTGATCTGACGGTCAAGAGTCTTCTCGTTGAGTCCGAATTCCACGACCTCAAAAGATTCCAGCGGTACGCGCAGTCCCTTGGTCGGATTCACCAAGACATACCGCACCAGCAGAGATTGACCGATCCGTCCCTTGTGGGTCCGAAATGCTTCAAAACGAGACTCTAAACGAACTCGATCAGCAGCCCGATCCATCGGAAACTTGTAGATCGCCGACGACTTCGTCCCCCCTTCGATGTAACTGCGGAACTCCCAAATGTCGCCGGTGTTAATCCCTTTGTCGGCGAGATTTCCCTCCCGATCAATGAATCCCAACTCGCCATAGACTGGAACTCGACAGATCAACTCGGCGTTTTTGGGAACTTGTCGCACAATCCAGACGTAACCGATCACTCCCATCAGGGACACGATCAAACTACCAACGACCGAGAACCCAAGAATTCTGCCCATGACAATTTCGTTCCGACGCACGGGCTTAGTCACGATGGTGTGAATCGACCGCAGTCGGATGTCTTCTGGAAGACCCCAACAGGACAACAGCAACACCACCGGAAGCGTCAGCCAAGAAATTGTCGTCAACGCAAAGCTCACCGCGTTTTTGACTTGCAGGTCCGCTCGTAAATCAGACTCTAAAAACCATCCAGCAAACATCACGAGCGCGGCGAACACAACAAAGACAAACAGAGCTTTGCGTCGCACCGCTTCTTTAATGGTGAGCAACGCAATCGCCCAGATGCGGTGCCGAGAAATTCCGAGAAAATCGTGCAAGCCCTGCCACACTCGGCCCATCACCGCAGTGGGGCCAGAGGCTCCGTAAATACCCAGCGAGATCAATACGGCTACCGAAAAAACAATCCCCGTGAAGCTGCCGAAAACGATCAACCAGTGCAGCAACGCAGGTCCAAACAGAAACGGATCACGATCAAACGTCATAGTCGCTTCTCAGAATCAAGGCGGTCATCCGAAAATGATCGCCAAACCAAAGTGCAGAATGAAGAAACAGCGGCTTTGCCAAGTAGAGAACAAAGACCATGTCGATGATGATGATGATGATGATGATGATTAGGTCTTCTCGGCTCCCGTCGGAACGTATCGTTGTCCCGGCCGCTCTTGGCTCTTCTGAACCGTCTTGAGGAACAAGTCCTCCAAGCTATTCGTCGGATGTCCGTGCCGCAGCAGCTTGGCGTTGTGCTTGGCCAAGACCGCCTCGATATCTGTCACGGCCTCTGGGCTGAGCTTTGAGGTGAGCAGTTCAGTTTCATGCTGCTCTTTCAGCAAGTCCTCAACGCTTCCCAGTTCCTTCAGCTCACCCGCATACAAAATCGCGATCCGATCGCAAACGTCTTGCACGTCCGCCAGCAAGTGGCTGCACATCACAACCGTCTTCCCTTGGTCGCGCAGCTTGACGATCAAGTCCTTCATGTCGCGCGAGCCAAGCGGGTCGAGTCCGCTGGTCGGCTCGTCGAGTAGAATCAAATCCGGATCGTTGATCAACGCCTGAGCGAGTCCGATACGGCGGGTCATGCCCTTCGAGTACTCTTTCAACTGCCGCTTACGAGCATTCTGCAAGCCGACCATCTCGATCAACTGATTCGCCCGTTCTTTGCGCTGCTGGGCAGACATGTCAAACAGCCGTCCATAGAAGTCGAGCGTTTCTTCTGCGTTCAAAAAGCGATAAAGATACGACTCTTCCGGCAGATAGCCGATCCATTCATTCTTGGAAACGTCCGAGGCTGGCTTGCCCAGGATGTTGATTTCCCCTTCCGTGGGGAACAACAAACCGAGGAGCAACTTCATCGTCGTCGTCTTACCCGAACCATTTGGTCCAAGCAGTCCAAAGACTTCTCCCTTATGAACTTCAAGACTAAGCGAATTGAGCGCGCGAACCTTCTTGCGACCCCAAAAATCGCGATAAATCTTGGTGAGATTCTTAATCTGAATAACTGGCTGCTTCTCCATCGACCCGCACCCTACAAAATGAAAAAGGAAAGGACGATCGAACTTTTACAGAAGCTCCGCCACAATCGCAGAGCCGTTTCATGACAGAATGAATTGTCCGCGAGTACGCACTTCGTGACCGCAATTGTTGGGCGGTTCTTGATCGACCTCAGAAATGACATCACCACGTATCGCAGGACCGAGCAATCTAAGGCCGCTTAGTTGACGTTGCAAGTTTGTGTGCCAACGCCGGCAACGTCTGTGTCAAGTCAGTCGATCAGTGTTTCGGTTGTGACATCTTGCGAAAGACTGCCGACATAAATTATGGGCGTGATTTTACGGAGAACATTGAATGAAATTTGCCATTTGCCAAGAGTTGTTTGAAAACTGGGAGTGGGAGCGGCAATGCCAGTTCGCCAGCGAATTGGGCTACACCGGCCTCGAACTCGCTCCGTTTACGCTCGCGTCTCGCATCACCGACGTCTCTACCGAACAGCGTCGAGTGCTGCGACAAACCGCTGAAGACTACGGCATGCAGATCATCGGACTGCATTGGCTACTCGCAAAAACCGAAGGACTCCATTTGACCACAGCGAACGTATCCATCCGCGCCGCGACCACTCAGTATCTCACAGACCTGACGCACGCCTGCGCCGACCTTGGTGGAAATCTCATGGTCCTGGGCTCGCCGCTGCAACGGAACATCGAGTCCGGCATGTCGCTCGACCAAGCATTCGATCACGCCGCTGAAGTGCTGAAGGGAAGCTTGCCCGCACTCGAAAAGCGGGGAGTGCGAATCTGTTTGGAGCCGCTCACTCCCAAGGAAACAAACTTCCTCAACACCTGCGCAGACGCGATGCGGTTGATCGAGATGATTGGTTCTCCCAACGTCTGCTTACACCAAGATGTCAAAGCGATGCTTGGTGGAGAAACTGAATCCATTGAAACGATCATCACGCGCTTCGCCCCGCATGTCGGCCACTTTCACGTCAACGACGTGAACTTATTAGGACCTGGCATGGGACCAACGAATTACGTCCCCATCTTTCGTAGTTTGAAGCAAACAAACTACTCCGGTTGGATTTCGGTGGAAGTGTTTGACTACTCGCCAGGAGCGGACAAGATCGCTCGCGACAGCATCAACTACATGCGCGATGTACTTCGCCAGTTGGCATAATAGATCAATTCCGTGCCATGTTATTTATGTTCCGTAACTGTAGTTACAAAGAACTCGATCAACGAGAGATGGCGGCGATTCATGACGGCTGACGATGCTCGGTCGCGTGATGATCGCTCTCTGAAAAATCTACTCGAATCTCGAAAGAAATGGGTTGCATGAAATTCTGAAAGACGTAACTATCACTCCCGTCAATGTGTGAGCAACTTGCAACGAACGGAAAGTTGTAACGAGCGCAAATCGAAACGGACTTCAAACACTCGCTTCTGTTTGCTCAACTCGAAACGATGATCACTCAAGGCAGGAACTCACCCTGACCTATCACGGTTGGTAGGTCGGCATCAAGTGGTTGATGAGTCGAACTTGCTTTCAGCCCGGTTAGCCAAGCGAGTAAGACAAGTCACCAGATTGGCTCTGTAAGGAGTGTGTACTGTGGCAAAGAAGAAAGCTGCTGCTAAAGCTGCTGCTAAGAAAGCTCCCGCGAAGAAGGCCGCTGCGAAGAAGAAGTAATTCTTTTCGCAGCACCTCGCGGTGCGATCTTAAGCTACAGAAAGTAAGAAGCGGTCGGTGACGACCGCTTCTTCTATTTGATGGCACCAAAAATCGCCCATCTGAGTTCGACTTTTGCACTTTGCGCCAAGGTCGCTGCGTTTTCCAAGAGTTGATCGAAGATTACTCTTGGGACGTGATTGACTCTTTAATCTCACTGGCCTGTTTTGTCGGCAGACGTAAGAAGTGCGGAGCCTCGAACGACGCAGGCAGCTCGCCGGTGGCTTCGGCGAGGCAGAGGCTGCGGGGCATGTTATCGGGTTTGTCTTCGACTCGGCGGATGTTCGCGCCGAGGTCATTGAGCTTGCGATCGAGTGCTTCGTAGCCTCGATCGAGGTGGTAAATGCGTTTTACGACCGTGTCACCTTTGGCAGCGAGCCCCGCTAAGACCAGCGCCGCACTAGCGCGCAGGTCGGAGGCCATGACGCAGGCTCCGCTGAGCTGGCCAACGCCACTGATGATGGCGCTCGGACCTTCGCGACGAATGGTCGCACCGAGCCGGACCAACTCTGAGGCGTGCATGAAGCGGTCTGGGAAAACTTTGTCGCTGACGACGCTGATCCCCTTTGCCAAACAGAGCAACGACATCACCTGAGCTTGTACGTCGGTGGCGAGTCCTGGATACGGCAACGCGGTTGCATCAACAGCGTGAAACTCACCGATCGGACCTTGAACGCGAATGATCGGATCGGAGTTCGGCGAACCGGCGTGTTGCGGCTTTGATCGACCACGCGGGAATGGGAGCGACATATCATCAAGATCGAGCGATTCGAGTATCTGATCGAGTTGATCGATCCGTTCGAGCGGTGTCGGTTCGGGCTCGGAGAATTCGGAGTCAGACAATTCGATACGGACTCCGATCTCACGCAGCTTCTCGATCACGGCAGTCAGGTGCGTCAGGCGGACGTTTTCAATTTCGACACAACCGCGAGTGATTGCCGCCGCGACCATCAACGTCGCCGCTTCGATGCGATCGGGAATAACGGTGTGCTCGACGCCACACAGCCGATCGACTCCTTCGATGCGCAGAAATGGAGTCCCCAAGCCTTCGATCTTCGCTCCCATCGCGTTGAGCATGTTGCCCAGATCAACCACTTCCGGCTCACATGCGGCGGCTTCGATGATGGTCTCACCTTCGGCCAGCACGGCGGCGCTCATCACGTTGCATGTCCCCGTGACAGTGCTGCCAAACGGGCCGCCGAGATAAATGCGATTGCCACACAGCCGATCCACTTCGGCAATCACATAACCTTTCTCGACACGAATATCCGCACCGAGCGCTCGCAGCCCTTTGAGATGCAGCTCAATCGGACGATCGCCGATGTTGCAGCCGCCCGGTAACGAGACACATGCTCGACCGCGTCGCGCGAGCAACGGGCCGAGAACGCAAAAGCTGGCTCGCATCTTTCGCACGAGTTCGTAGTCGGCGATGACAGGGCGATCGTCGATCACTTCCAATGCCAGCGAACGATCCGCTCGCCGCTCAACGCTCATGCCCAACGATTGCAGTAACTCGCCGAGCGTCCGGACATCGACAAGGTCCGGAACATCGTGCAGCACCGTCTGACCATCGGCCAACAACGCCGCCGCCATGATCGGCAATGCCGAGTTCTTCGCGCCATCGACGCGAACTCTTCCTCGCAGCGGCTTCCCGCCGCGAATCACGAACATGTCCATCCTTGGACTCCCCTCTAGGCAGACAACCTACGTAGCCACCACGCTCCGTGTGATGAGCCGATCGCTCAAACAAAGACACAGCCTCAAGAATCGTTCGGCTCGTCACGCGGAGCGATGACGGCGACATACCCACAAGACTTTCACGGCAGGCTTCTACTGTTTTCGGATCGCTCGAACAACACGAGGTTGCTTCGACAAATCCTTGAGAACCACGATCTCCGCGTAGTTCCCATTCGCAGCCAAGAGTTGCGTCACGGCATCCGCTTGCTCGCTGGCAATCTCAATCAACAAACAGCCTGCTGGTGCGAGATGTTGAGAAGCCTCGGCGACCAATCGGCGGATGACGTCCAGCCCATCTGCACCGCCATCAAGGGCCGAGTGCGGCTCATGCCGCCGAACGTCCGGCTGAAGCGTTTCGATCTCCGCTGACGTGATATACGGCGGGTTGCTGACGATGAGATCGAACTGCTCGTCCCTCGCCAAAGGAGCGAGGAGGTCACCATGCAGGAACCGCACACGATCAGCAACCGAATGCTTCTCTGCGTTCTGTTGAGCGATCGCCAATGCGGCGTCCGAAAGATCAATCGCAGAGATTTGCGTCTGCCGACAATTCACTGCGAGCGTGATCGCGATGCAACCTGAGCCTGTTCCGACATCGAGCACTCGCGGTCGCGATTGTGGCTTGAGTCGCTCGATCGCTTCGACGATGAGCGTTTCCGTATCAGGCCGAGGTACGAGTACGTCTGAGGTGACTCGAAAATCGAGTCCGAAAAATTCGCGATGCCCGACGAGATACGCCACCGGTTCCGCTGCCGATCTTCGTTTGACGAGATCACGCATCATGGCTCGTTGCTCGTCGGTAAGCGGCGAATCGAACTGCGTGTAGAGCTGAATGCGTTGGCAACCGCGAGCATGAGCCAACAAAATCTCGGCATCAAGGCGAGGCGATTCGCTGCCGTGCTTTTTCAAATGCGGGATCGTCCAGTCCAAGATTCGCCGCACCGTCCAGACATCGCTCACTGGGTTCGATGTTGAAGCGGAGTCAGACATGCGGAATGTTCTCTGGTTGGCGGCTCCGCCATCAGGCGGACACGGTCAAGTAGGTCGACTCTCCAGAGCCGGCCGAATGGCTCGGGAGGGCCGTTCTACGAATTGAGTTCCACATTTCCCTTCAAGCGTTCGTTGCGGTCGAACTCCAACATTTGGCTGATGAGGTCATCGAGTTCGCCCTGCATGATCTTGTCGAGCTTATACAACGTCAGGCCAATGCGATGATCGGTCAGGCGATTCTGAGGGAAGTTGTACGTGCGGATGCGTTCGCTGCGGTCGCCCGAACCGATCAAAGTGCGGCGAGTCGATGCGCGGTCGGAGTCCAACTTTTGCTGGCGTTGTTCAAAAATCTTGCTGCGAAGTAAACGCATGGCACGCGCGCGGTTTTTGTGCTGACTTTTTTCGTCTTGGCAACGAACGACGACTCCGGTCGGAATGTGTGTGAGGCGGACGGCGCTTTCGGTCTTGTTGACCTTTTGACCGCCGGGGCCACCGGCTCGCATTGTGTCCATGCGAATGTCTTCGTCGCGAATCTCGACTTCCATTTCCTCGACTTCCGGCAACACTGCGACCGTCGCTGCGCTGGTATGCACGCGACCTTGAGATTCCGTTTCTGGCACGCGCTGCACTCGGTGCCCGCCGCTTTCAAACTGCAATTGATGAAAGCAACCTTCGCCGCTGACCGAGAGAGTGACTTCTTTGATTCCGCCCATTTCGGCGTCGCTCAATTCGAGCACTTCCATTTTCCAGCCACGCGCGTTGACAAAGATCGAATACATCTCGAAGAGGTTCCGCGCAAACAACGCTGCCTCTTCGCCGCCAGTTCCCGCTCGGATTTCCATGATCAACGAGCCGCGCGTGATCGAATCGCCGGCGGTGAGGATGTCTTCCAACTCAGCTCGCAGAGTTCCGAACTTCGGTTCGATCTCAGCGAGTTCAGCCCGCGCGTACTCGCGCGCCTCTTGGTCCGACTCGTCGTAGATCATCTGCTTGGTGTCGTTGACTTCCTGTTCGAGCTTATTGAACTCACGGATTGACGTGGCCACTTTTCGCAGACCGCCGTGCTCACGTTGCAAGGCCAGCATCCGCTCGATGTCCGCCAAGACAACCGGGTCTTGCAACTGACTTTCGATTTCTTCAAATCGTTGGAGCTTTGCTTGCAGCGTGGGATACATGGCGACGACCGTTCGTAGTTCTGGACCTTCAGGCGATCTCGAAAAGGGAACCAAACATATAGAGCCGCCGATGCTACGGCATTAAAAACGAAAACGGGTGGCTGAGTCCGAGCGGCAATCAACCCCACTGGGGCCATCGCTCCGCTGAGACCCCGCCACCCGTAACAGAACGAGTCCGATCTGGACCCGTCCCTAGTGGGCAGAGGCGAGGCTACTTACTGGCTTCTTCAACCTTAACGTCCGCGCCCTTGTCGGCGTTTGCGCCTTTGATCTTCCAGTTGTACTTCTTCGAGAACTTCTCAACTCGCCCAGCGCTGTCGATGAACTTCATTGTACCCGTGAAGAACGGGTGGCACTGCGAGCAAATATCAACATGCAGCTTCGTAGCGGTGCTGCGAGTTGTGAACTCGGTCCCGCAACTGCAATGGACCGTGACTTCGTTGTACTTGGGATGAATTCCCTCTTTCATGGCGATGCCTGTGATCCAAACAAAAGAGCTGTGATAAATTTCTGAGCCACCAAACCGCTCAGCAAGGCGAGGCAGTCTAAAGGCGACCCGCCGAATGGGCAAGTTGCAAGCATTCTTCAGGAAACCGGCCCCGCTCACCCGCAAAAATCCTGGAGGGCGGCATCGGGCTGAAGCATTTCAAAGGAAACCATCTGACAGCAATGCCAGTGATCCTCGTCTGCGTGATCTTTGATGCCGACAAATCGACCAAGTCCTTGCCAGACGACGACATCCGGAATTGATTCACGGTCGCCTTGAAGACCTGACGCACGTCACACGCAGCTCTACCACTCCGAAGTGAGCGACGTCAGCATGACATGTTGCATGACAGCTTGGCGAGGACAACACGTTATCGAGCGATCTCGATCGCCTTCGTCTCGCGCAGCACCGTGACGCGAATTTCACCGGGATACGTCAGAGCTTGTTCGATTGCGGTCGCGATATCGCGAGCGAGCTTCGCCGCTTCGCGATCGTTGACTCGGCCAGAATCGACGATGATGCGAACTTCGCGACCCGCTTGCACGGCGAACGCTTGATCGACACCGGGGAATCCGCAGGCGACGGCTTCGAGTTCTTCCAACCGCTTGATGTAGCGGTCGAGGCTTTCGCGGCGAGCACCCGGACGCGAGGCGGATACGGCATCAGCCGCTGCGACCAAAACGGTGTAGATGTAATCGGGACGGATATCGTCGTGATGTCCCAGCGCGGCATGAACGACTTCCGCCCCTTCGCCGTATCGCTTGAGCAACTCGGCACCGACGGCGGGATGTCCTCCTTCCATCTCATGGTCAGCGGCTTTGCCGATGTCATGCAAAAAACCGCAGCGGCGAGCGAGTGTGCCGTCGAGTCCAAATTGCTCGGCGATCAAACCCGTGAGATGACAGACTTCGATTGAGTGCCGCAGCACATTCTGGCTGTAACTCGTGCGGAAATGCAGACGGCCCATCAAGTCCACGAGCTTGTCGTGCAAACCGAGCACGCCCGCTTCCTGACATGCTTCCTGGCCGGTGCGTCGACAGAAGACGTCCATTTCTTTTTGAGTTTCGGCGACGACTTCCTCGATGCGAGTCGGATGAATGCGACCGTCTTGGATCAACTTGATCAGCGACAACCGAGCGACCTCGCGGCGGACTTTGTCGAACGCTGAGACAATCACGACACCGGGCGTGTCATCGACGATCACATCAACGCCGGCGATCTTCTCAAACGCGCGGATGTTGCGTCCTTCGCGGCCGATGATCCGCCCCTTCATTTCGTCGTTCGGGATATCGACGGTGGAGACGCTCATTTCCGACGTGTGAGTGCTCGCGCAACGTTGCACGGCCATGCCAATGATTTCGCGTGCTTTGACTTCGCATTGATCGCGAAGTTCGGCTTCGTGCTTGAGAATCAGCGTGCCGGTTTCGTTTTTTAGCTCGCGACTCAAGCGGTCGAGCAAATGCGACTTCGCCGTCTCTTTATCCAAACCGCTGATCTTGTAGAGCTGTTCTTGCTCGTCGCGCATCAGGCGTTCGAGTTCTTTGTCGCGCGCCTCAATGACTTTCATGCGCTCAGCGAGCTTGGTTTGGTTTGACTGGAGGAACCGCTCTTTCTTGCCGACGTCGTCTTGCTGTTCCTTGAGTCCGTTCTCGCGCTTGTCGAGCTGCCGCTCAAAGTCGCGCAACTCGTCGCGGACCTTGTTCATCTCGCGATCGAGTTCCTCGCGACGTTTCAGGACGATCTCTTTCGCGGCGATTTCTTCCGTCCGTTTGACGTTGTCCGCTTCACGCTGAGCCTGAGCAATGATCGCATCGCGATCTTGATAAGCGGCCCCGCGTCGCACTCGCTCAAAGAAGAAACCAGCGGCCCCGCCGAGCACCAGCGCGACCAACCCTACGGCAGCATAATCCATCGGTTCGCAACCTTATCTGTTGTCTGCGAACTACGGACTCAAATCAGCAGCCGTCACGAATGACGGCACACGACGGGGCGATCAACGGTTATCGAACTGCCAACTACCGAGCGAACCTCGGCGTGGAGCGACACTTCGCAGTTCCGAGCAATCACCGGGCGGTGCGACTCGAACAGGGGACCGCTGCGGAGAGAAAAACGCTCCCCATCGCGAGCACTTCCCGTCCGTCATCTCTGACAGCTCAGACGGTGACCAGACATCGCAGCCGAACTCGGAGAGCTTCTGAACCACCTGCGGCAGGGACAAAACCCCGATGCCGAATAGGCAACTCAGCACTCCCGCGATCACAGCGAACAACGTCTCGTCGGCAATGAAATCCACGATGACACCTGCGAATGACCGTTGAATGACACGCGAATCAGTTGAGATATGACGCTGGTTCACGTGCAACTCTGCCCCATCGGCTGGTTGAGCCAGTGGTTCGTGAGTTGTTGAAAGTGACGGAGCCAAGCTATTGCCTGTCCGTCGGCGGGGCCATACTAACGTTGCTCGTGCCGGGGTCAACCAACGGGTTTGATGATGACATGGCTGCATACAAAGTGATAACCGACGTCCAACTCAAATTCTTGAACTGTCTGCGAACGTCGTTCGCGTCAGACAAAATCGGCGGCGTAGCTCAACCCGTAGGACGGGCACTCTTGCCCGTCGTCACTTCACTGACGGGCAAGAGTGCCCGTCCTACGACTGTGGATAAGTCGCTGCTCATCGGTGTTTCCGGAGGAGCCGACAGCGTCGCACTACTGCGTGGCGCGTGTTGGTTGCGCGAAGAATTGCACATCAGCCCAATCGCAGTTCACGTCAACCATCAACTGCGCGGTGCTGAGTCCGATCAAGATGCGGAGTGGGTGCGCGAGCTTTGTCAGCAGCTCCACGTGCCATCCGAAATCGTCGTTATCGACGTCGCCAAACTGGCCGCTATCCAGAGCATCGGCATTGAAGAGGCCGCTCGCGATGCGCGGTATGACGCTTTGCGAGAGACTGCGGAGCGACTTAGCGTGCCAGTCGTCGCACTCGCGCACAACGCCGACGATCAAATTGAAACAGCGCTGCATCACCTACTGCGAGGGACGGGGCTCGCCGGTCTGAAAGGGATGCCATCGTCTCGATCGTTGTCCGATCGAGTCCACATCATTCGCCCGTTGCTGTCTATTCGACGGGCCGAGATCGAGCAGTTTCTCCTGTCGCTCGGTCAATGTTTTCGTTCCGACAGTTCCAACCTCGACACGTCGCTCACTCGAAATTTCTTGCGACATGAGTTGCTGCCGCTGCTGGAACAGCGGCTCAATCCCCAAGTTCGCGAGCACCTGTTGCGTCTGACTCAACAGGCCGGTGAATGGCACGACATTCTGCAACAACAAGCGGCCAGACTTCTCGACGCTGCCCTGCTGAATGAAACATCGCCGATCGTGCGACTTCGCTGCGAGCCGTTCGCCGATCAGCCTCGACCACTTGTTCGCGAGGCGTTCGTCGTGTTGTGGACGCGACTCGCCTGGCCGCGAAAAGCGATGACTTTTGCTCATTGGAACGCGTTGGCCGAAATGGCTCAGAACGGTGGAACCAAGTCGCTCAATCTTCCCGGCAACCGCACTTGTCTGCGGCGCGGCGGATTGCTGGCGATAGAATGCCGCCGAACGCGCGACACTTTTTGCAATCAAACTTGAGAGACACTCGGCTCGTCACGCGGAGCGTGACGGCTACTTACTCAAACGGCGCAGTCTTCACCGCCAAGGCGCAATGTACGTGAAGGAACACTCCAAAGTCAGTTCTCAATAGTCGTGATGCGAGGCGACTTTGAAAACGGTCATCTTCCTGATTTCTTTGTGGCTCTTCGCGTTCTTTGCGCCTTGATGGTGAAACTCCCTTCCCTGAGAGCGCTCCGTTTGAGTAATTAGGCGAATCGCGTTAGCGATTCGTCTCATCCGGTAAGCTCGACAAAATCGGGCCATCGATCCCTTCGCCGGAGGCACGCAGCTCTTCGATCTGCACGCTGACTTCATCGGCCCTGACGCGAATTTCGGGAACCCGCCACAGCAGTAACAACGCGAGCAATCGCCAACTCGACGAAGCGACGAAGAGCACTTCGTAAGCCCAACGTTGTTCACCAGCGAGATGCAAGAACAATCCCGCTGACAACGCACCGGCAGCCAACGCGGCTGAGTTCAGCAGATTAAACAGCGTCAGCACGCTGACTCGTTCGGTGGCCGGGATCGACTCAAAGAAGAGCAGCAAGAACGCCAACTCATACGCGGCCCAAGCGATCCCTGCCAAAATCTGAGTCCCGCATAACCACACGTAGCTGTCCGACACCGACCACATCCCCGCCAGAGGAATGATGCCGATGCCGCCGAGCGTCAGCAGACGCCTCGCTCCGAGCCGCTTCGCCAGTCGTCCACACAGCGGCAGCGCGAGAATCTTCGACACAAACGAAAAGCCAATCAGCAACGCATAATCCAGATACGTGAAGCCCAACTTCTCGCGCATGTACGGCGTGAAGTACGGCCCCGAAATCCAAATCCCGAATTGCACGAAGACAATGTAAGCGAGCAACTTTCCGCCCGCGCTATGCCGGTACTGCCGCAGTTGTTGCAGGGGGGATAACCGCCGCATGTCCGGAAGCAGCGGCAGCGGTTCGCTCTGCGACGCGAGAAATGAAATCGACACCGCTCGACACAGAAACGCCAATCCGAACAACACCGTGAAGACTTGCAGAGTGTGCTCGTTGTTGGTGCCAAGTTGCAGATCGTACTTCTGCCCCAATTGCAGCGCGATTCCGCCACCAAGAAATCCGGCGAGCACCGTGAGCTGTTGCAACCGAGTTCGCTTGGCAAAGAAGTGTGCCCGAATCGCTCGCGGAATCAGTGTCCCGATCCAGACATTCCAAGCCGGCCCCGTCCCCAAGTTCCCCGCCCAATACGACGAGGCCACGACCATCGCTACCCAACCGGGAATGTGCCCAGCAAGCGCCGCCACAATGAGTGGCAAAAAACTCAACGCCTGCAACGCGCCGCAACACAACACCCACCGCTTGTGAGAGCCGAGCAGCCGCACGGCTCGCGGCGAGATCATCTGCAACGCGCCCCCCAACAATACCGGCACGCTGGCGACCAATCCCGA
The DNA here is from genome assembly GCA_043738805.1 of Planctomycetaceae bacterium. Classification (GTDB taxonomy): domain Bacteria; phylum Planctomycetota; class Planctomycetia; order Planctomycetales; family Planctomycetaceae; genus SXKJ01. The sequence continues at coordinate 13,394 of JAYUFI010000279.1, forward strand.
CATCACCTCGCCCAAGCCAACGGTCAACACGAACAACGGCAAGTACGTTTCGCCCAGACCAATCATCACCCCAAACGAAGCGGCATCTGCTTGGCTGACTCGCAGGTTGTGTTTCAATACCTGCGTTCGTGGTGATCGCTCTCCGGCCAAGACGCCTCTCGATGGCGATCGCTCGGCGATTCCGTTCCCCTGTTGTGTCATAACCGTGCCGCGCTGCCGCACCTGAATTTGTTCGAGCTTCTCACCGCCGGACGAATCGTAGCAGTCTCTGCCAAAGCGATGAAGGGGGCTCGAAGATCGGGCGACTTCCGTGATCAGCGATGTTGCGCTGATACCGGATCGCGCCTTGGACATCGTCAGACACTAAAGTGTCACGCATGAATCTTTCATCCAACAATGACCTGCTCGAAGGACCGGCAAGTGAGTTTGCCACGACTCACTGGAGCTTGGTACTGCGTGCTGGAAATCGCGAGGACCGACAGGCTGATCTGGCGTTGGCGTCGCTCTGTCAGAGGTATTGGTTTCCGTTGTATGCATTCGCTCGCCACCGTGTCGCCGATGTGCATGAGGCTCAGGATTTGACGCAGGAGTTTTTCGCACGGATGTTGGAGAAGAACATGCTGGCCAGCGCGTCTCCGGATCGAGGGCGCTTTCGGAGTTTTTTACTAACGTCACTGAAGAACTTTTTGGCGAACGAATGGGATCGTGCTCAGACACAGAAACGGGGCGGAGGACGTGAGCGATTGCCGCTCAATTGGGAAGAAGGCGAATCGCGTCTTAACGTAGAGCCAGCGCACGAGCTGACTCCAGAACGAATTTTCGAGCGACAATGGACGCTGACCTTACTCGATCATGTCATCTCGCGATTGCAGACGGAATTCGTCGTGGCCGGCAAGGAACGCCAATTCGAGTTACTAAAGGGAACGCTCACTGGCGAGCGATCTGAGTCGTCATACGCGGACATCGCTGTGGAATTGGCCATGACCGAAGACTCGACGCGGCAGGCGGCGCATCGGCTGCGGAAGCGCTATCGGGAATTATTGCGAGATGAGATCTCGCAAACCGTGGCCGATCCCAGCGAAGTGGATGAAGAACTCCGGCGATTGTTCGAGACGCTACAGCCGTGACGTGATCTCAGATTTCAAATCTCAGATCCAATCTGACAGAAATCTTTCAAATTCCGTGTCACGCTGCGAGCGGCTTGCTTTAGAGACGGGTAGAGTCATCCCCTTCGAGGAGTCCTGCTATGTCGGAAAGCCACCGCTGTTCGCAATGTGGTGCTGAGTTCCCAGCGAATACACCGGCGGGATTGTGTCCGTCATGCTTGTTGCAAGCGGGCTTCGACAGCCAGTCGGTGTTGGGCAACTCCCTTCCTCCCACCCAAATAACGCCGCCCACCGCGAGTGGATTCGTACCGCCGAGGGTCGAGGAATTGGCCCCGCTGTTTCCGCAGTTGGAGATTCTGGAATTGCTCGGCAAGGGAGGCATGGGGGCGGTCTATAAAGCTCGGCAGCCGGGATTGGATCGGTTGGTGGCGATCAAGATTCTGCCGTCGGAGATCAGCCATGATCCGGCGTTCGCCGAACGGTTTCAGCGCGAAGCTCGCGCGCTGGCGCGATTGAGTCACCCGCACATAGTCGCCGTGTACGACTTTGGCGAGACGTTTGTAGTTCCGCCTTCAGGCGGTCCCGAAGACTTGCCGACAAACAAAGGCCTGCCGCCTAAAGGCGGAACTACGAGCGGCGGCCTGTGCTACATCGTGATGGAGTTCGTGGACGGTGCGAACCTGCGGCAGGCCATGCGGACGGGCACGCTGACATCGGCCGAGGCGTTGGCGATTGTGCCGCAGATTTGTGAGGCGTTGCAGTTCGCTCACGACGAAGGGATCGTGCATCGGGACATCAAGCCGGAAAACATCCTCATCGCCAAACGAGGCCGAGTGAAGATCGCCGACTTCGGTCTCGCGAAGCTGCTGGGCCAAGACGCCAGCGATCATTCGCTGACCGCGACGCATCAGGTGATGGGGACGCTGCGGTACATGGCTCCCGAACAGATGCAGGGTTCGCGCGAAGTCGATCACCGCGCCGACATCTATTCGCTGGGAGTCGTCTTCTACGAACTGCTCACCGGCGAGTTGCCGATGGGCAAGTTCGCTCCGCCGTCGAAGAAAGTGCAAGTCGATGTGCGGCTCGACGAGATCGTGCTGCGAGCGCTCGAGCAAGACCCGGAACTGCGCTATCAACACGCCAGCGAAGTGAAAGTCGAACTCGATTCGATTCGCACGACGTCCGCGCCAACGCCGACGCCAACCGACTTGAAAGACCCGCTCGACGGGTTCCGCGAACTCGCACGGTTCGCGATGACGCCCCAGCCGGCCTATGGGACGCGAGTCGCACTGCCGATGCTGGTGCTGTTCGTGATGTGGCTCGCCGCGACCATCACGGCGCACATCATCTATGGTCAGAAAGAAAACTACCGCGAAGGCCTGATCCTGCTCGTGCAAGGCGGCGGAATGCTGGTTTATGTCCTGATCGTTTTGGTGTTGAACCTGCGATTTATCGCGCGCAAGCGAATGGCTGCGGAGAAATCGGAGCGAACGAAAACGGGGACTGGTCCAGTTTCGATGCCTCCAGATTCACTCCCCTCGCGACTCGTTCAAAACCCAGCCGACTGTCTTCTGCTTGCCGCCGGAGTGGCCTGTGTGACTGCCATCGGAGTGGCCGCATGGCTGTTGGCAGTACCCGCATATTCCAGCAATCAGGTCACCAATTCGCTGGTTCGGGGGAATCTCTCCGGCATATCGACGGTACTTGCGATTTATGCGGTGTTGATTGGTATCTCAGGACGGATGATACGCCGGCTGCAAGCACGATTGTTCGTGCTTCTTGTCAATGTGATCGTTGGCTTGTTCCTGCCTGCGGTGATCGCTTTGAACGTCGTCTTGGAGCTTCGCAACATCCCCGTCTGGCCGGTGGCGATTCCGTTTTGGATCGGTATGCCAGCCGCACTGTGGTGCGTCGTCACGCTTTTTAGGATCGATGTTCGCGGTGCTTTTGACGTAGCTGCGGAACAGCGAAGGCTTCACAACGTCAGTAATCGTTCGCTTCAGGCTTCGAGTTCCGTGTACGAGCCGCGCTTCAGCCGGTTCGCGATTGCCGGAGCGGTGTGGGCGCTGTTTGGATTGTTGGCGA
>JAYUFI010000280.1:0-6199 GCA_043738805.1 Planctomycetaceae bacterium
CGAAGTGGCCAATTACCTCAAAGGACATTTTCTTGGCGAGCCGTTGAGGGACTGGGACGTTTCTCGCCCGGCTCCGTACTTCGGCTTCGAGATTCCCGACAGCCCCGGCAACTATTGGTACGTCTGGTTCGACGCCCCGATCGGCTACATGGCCTCGACGTTGGAATGGTGCCAGAAGAACGGAGAGAACCTCGACGATTGGTGGCGAGAACAGCCCGCTGCGGGGGAGAGGGAGCCGGGCAAGACGACGTCCGAAATCCACCATTTCATCGGCAAGGACATCACGTATTTCCATACGCTCTTCTGGCCAGCAATGCTCAAGGCATCGGGCTGCAAGCTGCCGACGAAGGTCCACATTCACGGCTTCTTGACTGTCGGCGGCGAGAAGATGTCGAAGTCCAAAGGGACGTTCGTGCAAGCGACGGCCTACCTGAAGCATCTCGATCCGGCGTACTTGCGGTACTACTACGCCTCGAAGCTCGGTTCGCGACTCGATGACCTCGACCTGAGCCTTGATGAGTTCGTCGATAAGACGAACAAGCAACTCGTTGGCGGCGTCGTGAACATTGCCGCTCGCACGGCTAAGTTTGTCGGCGGCCAGACGCTGTGCGAGACGTATCCCGCCGATGGCGGCTTGTTCCTTTTCGCGGCTGCTGCCGGGGAAGCGATTGCCGATGCCTACGAACGTTGCGATTACCAAACGGTGATTCGGACATGCAACGAATTGTGCGATCGAGCCAACACGTATCTTGACGAGAAAGCCCCTTGGAAGCTGGCCAAGCTGCCGGACAAGGCGGAGGAAGTCCGACAGATTTGCTCGGTGGGGCTGAATCTCTTCCGACAGATCATCGTGTATCTCGCACCGGTGCTGCCGCGCTTGGCTCAGCAAGCGGGCGAATTGCTCAACGTTCCCATCACGTGCTGGGAGGATTCCAACACGCCTCTGGTCGGCACTCCCGTCGCTCCTTTTCAACACATGCTCAAACGAGTCGAACTCAAACAGGTAGAAGCCATGATCGAAGACAGCAAGATTCCCGATACCGCAGTGACAACACCGACAACCGCCAATGCCCCGACCGCGTCTGTGGAGACACCGGTGCAATGCGAAACCACTTCGTGTGCTGCGGCTCCCGCTTCGGCAACCCAGCCAAGCGACGGCCCCGAAGCCTTGGAAAAGGAACCGCTCGTCGGCGAGATGTGCTCGATCGACGATTTCACAAAGGTTGACCTCCGCGTCGCGCGAGTCGTCTCCGCGTCGCACGTCGAAGGCGCAGACAAGCTTGTTCAACTGACGCTCAGCCTCGGCGGCGATGTCCGCCGCAACGTCTTCGCCGGCATCAAGAGTGCCTACACCCCAGAACAACTCGTCGGTCGCTTGGTGATCATGGTTGCCAACCTCGCTCCACGAAAAATGAGATTCGGGTTAAGCGAAGGTATGGTCTGCGCCGCTGGCGGCGGGGGCCAAGAAATCTTCTTATTGGCCCCCGACTGCGGAGCCGTTCCCGGCCAACGTGTGCATTAACAGCCTGTTGAAAATCATTGTGGCTCGACGTTCCGCGTCGAGCGTGGCGGTCAAGCGCCGATGATCTTGCTGATCGTTCACGATCCGCCATATAGCGGAGTCAGACGGCTCAAAGTCTTCTGGAATTGCGGCAGCAGCTTTTTGTAGAGCTTTGTGTTGTCCGCGTTGGGTTCGACTCGGTCAGTCAGTTCGACGTGCTGTTGCAGAAGATCGCTCAGCGTGATCGGTTCGCCGGCCGCTTGCCGGACCATCAGCCATGCTAAGTACGCGGCACCGCGAGTCGCTGCCTCATCGGCATTTTGTGGTTTCGCAACCGGTACGCCAAATACGTCGGCAATGATCTGCGGCCACAGCGCGTTGCGCGATCCGCCGCCGCTCACCACAATTTGATCGAGATGACTCAAGCCCATCTCTTTGAAGCCGACTCGCAGCGTCAGACTCGTCGCTTCCAAACTCGCGCGTGCGAGCACACCCGCTTTGAGTGCCGCAGCATCGGAAGTCACGCCGCCCGACGCATCGCGTTTGCGATCACGCAATCCGAGAAATGAGGCGAACGCAGCCGGTTGTTTGAAGACTCCTTCACCTTTGTAAAACGGCACCGCGAGCACGCCGTCGCAACCCGCTGGAACATTCGCCGCTTCAGACGTGAGCCAGTCGCGGATGTCATCCTTCGACGTCTTCTTACCGAGCCACTGCGCACAGCCATGAAAGCAATCGACGAGTTCGTCATAGACGACGCAACCGCTGGTCATGCAAGTCATCAATAGATGCTGGTTGTCTGCCGTGCGGAACGAATCGACGAGACCGCGCTTCTTCAGAACCGGCTCGCGACCGACCGCATTGAAGACAACCGAGTTCCCCAGCGAGATCGAAGCGCGTCCGTCCGTGCATCCCGATGCGACCATGCCGATCGGCTGGTCCCCTTCCGGAAACGCGACTGGAACACCTTCAGGCAATCCGAGCAACTCCGCTCCGCGAGCATTCAAGCGGCCCAGCACTTCACCAGCGGCCCCCACTTTCGGAACACGCTTCCGCAACTCGCGATCAATCTTGTCGAGCTTGCTGTTGCCGAATTGCCCCTTGCGATCGAGTTGCCCGAACATGCCGCTCCCTTCACCGGGGCCGACACCGAACTCACCGGTCAGGACGAGTGCCACATAAGTTGACGGCACGCAGACGCGCTTGACTACTTTCTTCCAAACTTCTGGATGATGCGCGGCGAACCAGCGAATGCGCGACGCCGTCATGCGTGCGGCAATCGGTTCGCCCAATTCTTTGGACAACTTGCGACCTTCTTTCTCACCGCGCGGATCGTCCCACATGATCGCGCCAGAAAGGAGTTCATCGCGGTCGATTCTCAACAGCGGTTGATCTTGAGCATTCAGTACGACGAGCGCGTGCATGTGTCCGCCGATGCCGACGCCGACAACCGCGTCTGACTCAAACGCGACCGCCTTGCGCAGTTCACCCATCGCGACGGGAATCGCCTTCACCCAATCGCGCGGGTCTTGCTCTTTCCACGTCGGATCAGCCAGCCCCTGCGAGTTCCCATAGCTCGCACTTCCGAAACCTTCCATGCGATTGTCATGCGGATTGAACAGACCGACCGTCAAACCACCAGTTCCAAAATCAAACGCCAAAATTCGCGAACGAGCATCGCTGTGATTCATCAGAAGTTACCTCGAAGAGAAGTCAGTCAAAGTCGAAAAGTTTTGAGGACGGGAGTCTAGCTGGCTCGATTTCGCTCGCACAGTAACGAACAACGTAGAACGGTTTTCCAAACCGTTCCGCCTCAAACGTGCCGAACGGTTTGGAAAACCGTTCTACGAAAGCGCGAGGCGAGTGCGTTCATCGTGAGCAACGAATAGCATTCGCTCCGTCACGTTCCAGGAGTTTTTGTTGTGCCGCACGTCGCCTTGTTGATCGCTCTTGAAGACTATGCGGATCGCTCGCTGTCGCCGGTCCCATTTGCGGCGGCGGACCTCTCCGCATTCTCCAATGTGATCAAGGCGATCGGCTTCGCGGATCACGACCAAGTTTGTCGGCTCAACGCGCAAGCGACGAAATCAGGTATTGAATCTGATGTGCGGAAGCTCGCTCGCCGGCTTACGAATGAGGACACGCTTTTTCTGTTCTACGTCGGGCACGGATTCTCGCTCGCCGGAACGAATTACCTGACCTGCTTCGACACTCGGCCAGACGATCTCGCCGAGACTAGCGTGTCACTGTCGGCACTGGTGGATACGTTGAACTCGTGCGACTGTCGCAGCATTTGCCTCTTCCTAGATGCCGCTCATCACGGCTCGTCGGGCGAATCGGAAATGAGCACGCGCCCGGCTCCGCTTGATGAGTTGCCGCTTGAAGCGTCGATCGCCAAGTTGAATCGCGCCGTTTGTTTCGCGTCGTGTCGCAGCGGTGAAGAGTCGCATTCCAGTGCGCATCGCAAGCAAGGCATCTGGGCCCAGCATGTTTTAGAAGCGTTGAACGGCGACGCGGCGACGGCGATCGCTGACGGTCGGCTCATGACGGCAGCCTCGTTACAGCGTTATCTGACTCAAGCAGTTCCGCGCACACTGCGAGCGGATTTCGCCACGCCAATCATGCAGACGCCGTGGCTGTGCGGAGACATTTCGGATGACTTCGTCGTGGCCGATTTGAATTCGGTCCTCGACCGCAAGCGTCTCGACGCAACGCCGTCAGTTCCTCGGCTGGATGCCGTTGTGCTTTCGGCGGCCAAGACTCAGCCGGTCAAGCATCTACCCGGTTTCAAGAAGTCGCATCGCTTGCCGGAGACTAAGAACTCCAACGCCGACGCCTTCATCGCCAGCATCACTGAAGCCACGCTGCAATCGGATTTGGAAGCGACGTTCCTTACGCTCAAGTCGGCCTATCAATTCAAGCGTCTGGAGATTGAGAAGCGCGGTCCCGCTGACGGAGCGGGGGTCATCGCGACGCCGTTCTTCGAATACTCTGTTTCCGTCGAACTAGACTCGGACGATCCTTCGCAGGTTGTTTGGAGCCGGTCCATTTCGAAGATCAGCGACCCAACGCAAGTCTTTTGCGAAGTGTTCGACCGCGTCTTCTCCGGTGTCTTCGACACGATCGAGATTTCCACCGGCGAACCGATCGACGTGACCGCCGTGATTGATCGCATCGAACAATTCGACGGTCGCGAATTCACCGCCACTTACGACTCCGATTGCACGGTCTGCTTCGTCCGCGTGGCTGGCATCACGACGCTGATTCGCATTACTTCCAGCGGCGTCTTCATCACCGATCAACGAGTCGATTCACCGACCGCATTGCTGAACTCCGCGATGTTGATTCAACGCAAACTGACCAACGAACTCGGCCTCAAGTCGCTGTCGGCAACGTGAGGCTTCAAAATCTGACCAAGCGTTTGTAGGACGGGCACTCTTGCCCGTCATCGGGCGATCGACGGGCAAGAGTGCCCGTCCTACCAATTTGCTCTTCGACGGACTCTCAAAACAACTCATCGAAATCTAACATGCCCAAACTCATCGTAGGGGAAACAACGGTTCCCGCCACCTTTTTTACCCTTGCCAAAGCGTCCCACTTCTATGACCCGGTCATCCCCACCCGAACGATTTCAACAACAAAGGGGACGTATAATTGAGCACGCGAGCGAAGAAATTTTCATCAAAGAAGACCGATCAGGAGAATCCATAATTAGTTTATCGCTAACAGTCCGTGACGGCGCTACGTTTACATTTATTTGTTCAGGCACTGGTGACGTCCGTGTTCGCACAAGTTCCATTCAGGCGGTGCCGACTAGCTTTACCGTGCGGCGGCTATCCAATTTAGAAGGGGCTTGCATTAAGTCCGTCAAATCGACAGCAAATGGAATCATCATTGAAGCGGGATTCTATACTTTGAACATCATCAATGACGACGACGATCTGACAGTTCGAATCGACCTATCGGACGAATAACGCGTATACCAGAAGAGGAGAAGCAACGGTTCCTGCCACCTTTTTCTACCCTTTTTCTACCCACCTTTTTCTACCCCTACTCCAGCTTAAAAGCATGGGCCAAGTCATGCTCGGCAGGCAGCGCCGAGGCTTGATTCGTGCTTGCAACTTGATCGAATGTCGGCACCCCGTCTGCGGCGTTCTGGCACGCAATGAACTTTCAACAGGAGCACTCTCATGTTTCGATCTCGGTTCCGGTCGGTTATGGCAGCGATGATGACGCTGTGTGCGGTGTGGTCTCTGACGCCAGAGTCGGCACAGGCTCAGTCGGCCAACAAGCTGGCTCTCGCGCATCTCGCTCCGGAGGAGTGCGTGCTGTTCGTGACTTGGAATGGCTGGACCGCTGCCGATCCGAGGAGTACGAATCGGACAGAAAAGCTTTTCGCCGAAGAGTCGCTGCAAGATTTCTTCAAGCAGCTTGATGCCGAAGTCACGAAAGTGATCGACAACGCCGCATCGCAACAAGGAGAAGGGGCGACGGTTGCCGCGAAAGCGATCCCGCTGTTGTTGAAGATGGCGCTGACTCATCCGGGTGCGATCTTCGTTTCCAGTTTCAAAGCGGACGAAGACCCGGAGATCGAAGGGGCACTCGTGATCGACGCGGGGGCCGATGGCTCACAAGCGATTGAGGCGGTCAAGAAGCTGATTGCGTTGACTCCGAAAGAAGGTCCGCAAGTCGCCGTGG
>JAYUFI010000281.1:0-2344 GCA_043738805.1 Planctomycetaceae bacterium
CATGACGCTGCTTGCTCTCGCTGTCAGCGTGGCTGGTTGTAGTAGTGACAGCGGAGTTAAGACTGGAACAGTTCAAGGGAAGGTTCAGTTGAAGGGACAACTACTGGCGAAGGGAACCGTGTTCTTTTTTCTTGCCAAAGGTGGTGATTCGGCATCCGGCGCAATCCAGTCCGATGGAACCTACACCCTCAAAAGCGATAAAGGTCTCAGCGTTCCTGCCGGAGACTACATGGTCTCCGTGGTGATGGTTGAAAGTGGACCTCCAATGGACCCGATGCAGCTTATGGAAAAGATCGAGAAAGAGGGTCTTCCGAAACAGTCGGAGGCGATTCCTGTGAAATACACGGACCCCAAAACGAGCGGCTTGATTTCGGTGGTTAAGGAAGGGGCAAACACGGCTGACTTTGAACTGAAGTAGCGGCGGCCCCGATATCTTGATCCATGTCCTGCCTACTTTAATTCACTTGCGGTTTCGCGATTGTGAACTGCGTCGTGTTACGAACCGAAATTGTTGAGGCGTCAAAAGGACTGAGGTGTTTTCGATTCGTGGGACAGCCGTGGCACACATTCGTCACACCAAACCAGCAATTGGCTGGCCGTGGTAGAGGTGGTGCGGGCGGTTGAGTTCGTCATGCCACGCGGCTGTCTCTGGGATGCCGAGAGCGTGATAGATTGTGGCGGCCATGTTCTCTGGCTTTTGGGGATTGCTGGCGGGATAAGCGGCGATCTTGTCAGACGAGCCGATGACTGTCCCGCCGGGGACTCCGGCTCCGGCGAAGAAGACGCTTTGGACTGCGCCCCAATGATCGCGGCCGGGTTGTGGATAGGACTCAGTCAGCAGCGAGAGTTTCGGCGTGCGACCGAACTCGCCGGCCATCACAACCAGCGTGCTGTCGAGCAGGCCGGTTGATTGCAAATCATCGAGCAACGCACACAACGCGCGGTCGGTCGGCGGGAAGAGTTTGTTCTTCAAGCGATGGAAGATGTCGCCGTGATTGTCCCACGTCTCGTTACTGCCGAGATTCACTTGGACGAGATTGACGCCGGACTCGACCAGTCGCTTCGCCATCAGCAGCGACCAACCGAAACTGTTGCGACCGTACTGGAGTTGCGTCGCTTCATCGGCGTTGGTCACATCGAACGCTCGCCGCACGTCGCGCGACGCGAGCAACGAAATCGCTGATTGCCGATGGTCGTCGTAGCTCTGCCCAGCAGCGGAACGTTCAAGTTCACTGCGTTGATAATCGAGTTCTCGCAACAGATCGACTCGGCGATTGACGCGACCGAGGTTGAGATCGGGTGACAGCGAGATGTTCGGAGCTTGATAGACGCGCGCGTCCGGCTCCTTCGGTGACTTCTTCGTTTCATTGGCGAACGTGTATTCGGGATACGCACCGCGCCAAAACGGATTGCCATAAGGCGACGCTTCGATGAAGAACGGATCGCGACGGCGACCCATCAGGCCGCCGTAAGCTCCGGGTATCACGCCGCCGGACCAGTGAATCAGTCGCTCCGGCAACACGATTGCTGGCGGCAGATTGTTGCTGCGGCGAGGCAAGGCATCCCCCACGACCGACGCGATGCTAGGCCAGTCGCTCGGTCGAGATGTTCGATCACCGACAAAGCCCGGTGACGCAACGCTACGTCCCGTCAGCATGAAATAATGGCCGAGCGTGTGCTCGTTCGTCGGATGCGTCAGCGAACGGAGCACCGACCAACGCTCACTTTGTTGCGCGAGTCCCGGCAAGTGCTCACAAATTTCAAGTCCCGGAGTCTTCGTCGCGATTGGATTGAACTCACCCCGAATTTCGGAAGGAGCCTCCGGCTTCAAATCGAAGCTGTCATGCTGCGACAGTCCGCCCGACAGAAAAATGTAGATGCACGATTTCGCCTTTCCGCATGCCATACCGCTCTTGGCGTTCTGTTCACTCGCGCCCGCTTCGCGCAACGCCGCCAGATGATTTGCTCCCAAACCGAGCAAACCAACCGCTCCCGCTTGCACCACAGCACGTCGCAAAACAGAAGGATGTCGCAGGCTCAAAGAGTTGTGCATAGGAGGCTCACAATGAGAGGACGACGTCTTACATGCCGAATGAGTCACGAATCCGCTGAAGTGATTTTCGAGGTCGAGTCAGCGCACGCTGTTCGGCATCAGCAAGATAGTTCATGAACTCGGCATTCGATCGGAGTGCAAGAACCTCTTCATCCGATTCGTCAGCGGGAATCATCACGAAACGTGTCCTTTCATTCGATTGGACAAAAGCGACATCATTCATTGTCTGACTCCGTGTTGTCCGTGCAATCCGTGTCCAATCCTCACAGGGTTCAAAAGAGTTGGACACGG
>JAYUFI010000282.1:0-2343 GCA_043738805.1 Planctomycetaceae bacterium
CTCGAACAACCTCGACTTCCACCCGACCGACGTGCTGGAAGACGCCGACGGCAGCCTGCTGATCGTGGACACCGGCGGCTGGTACAAGCTCTGCTGCCCCACCTCACAGCTGTGGAAGCCCGACGTGCTGGGGGCGATCTATCGGGTGAAGAAGGTTGACGTCGCTAAAATCGCAGATTCATCGGGACGCAAGATTGAGTGGTCAAAACAATCACCAAAACAACTCGCGAAACTGCTGGTCGATCAGCGGACATTCGTCCGAAGACATGCTGCGAGCATGTTGGCAAAACATGGTGTTGCGGGACTTGACGATCTGAAAGCGGCGATCAAAGACCAAATTCAACTTCGAAATGAAGAGACCTTCCCAAGTCTGAGTGATGAGCTTCAACAGGACTTGGTTCGAATGCTTTGGTCAATAGTTCGGATTGACGATCCACAGGCCCGGAAAGTCATGCAAAACATGTTTAGCCTTTCCACAAGAGACGCACCAGAGATTCTTGGTATTGCGGCCTACGATGCCAGTTTATGGCGAAACAACGCGGCATCACCGCAGCTTGTAAAACAACTCTCTTATGGCACACGTTCTGTCCGGCGGATTACAGCCGAAGCACTTGGTCGAATTGGAGATTTAAAGACAATCGGTGGATTGTTAAGCGTTGCTGCGGAAGGCCGAATCGACCGGTTTCTGACTCATTCGATTACGTTTGCGTTGATCGAAATCGCGGAGCCGATCGAAACGCGAAAACACATCAATCCGGCGCAACCTCAATCGGTACAAGTAGGGCTGATCGCTCTCGACCAGATGCCGAACGGCGGGTTGAAGCCGGAGGAGGTGGCGAAGCATTTAACCTCACCGGAGCCGCTGTTGCGGGAGACGGCGGCGTGGATCATCAGCCGGCACGCCGATTGGGGCGAAGCGCTGGCAGGCTACCTCCGCGAGCGATTGGCCTCCGGCGAACTGACCGACGCCGAGCAAAAAACGCTCGGCCAACAACTGGCTCAGTTCGCGAAAGCCCCCTCGGTCCAAGAGTTGTTGGCGGCGACCGTTCGTGGTGGAGGCGTCTCGCCTCCGAGTTCGTCTCCTCCGAAGCCGACGCGAGACGCATCGACCACGCTCGCGCGACTCACCGCACTCAACGCGATGCGTGATTCAAAGTTGAAAGAGCTGCCGAAGAGTTGGTCGGCCGCACTGTTGAGCGTTCTGTCTGAAGGCCAAGAACTCGAACTGATCGACATCGCGGTCAAGACAGTTCGTGCGATTCCCCCGCACAAGGAAGATGCCGCAGCGTGGCATAAGCCTCTGCTTCTCGTCGCCACATTTCTTCCCGATTCAGATTCTGATCCAGACGGCATCGAAAGACATTCAATGCGTCTCAATGCACTCGCTGCGTTGCCGGGCGGACTGATCGCACCTCCAGAGCTCGAAGACAAATTCTTCAATTATTTAATCACCCAACTCGCCCCCGAACGACCGGTCGCACTGCGCAGCACTGCCGCCGAAATTCTCTCACGAGCGAAGCTTCCGGCAGCACAACTCGCAAAGCTCACCGAGCAATTCGTCACCGCTGGGCCGCTCGAAGTCGATCGACTGCTCGGCGCGTTTGAGCAAACGACCGACGAACAAGTCGGTCAGAAACTCATCGCAGCGCTGAAGACCGCTCCCGCGCTGACGGCGCTGCGAGCGGATGCGATCAAGACTCGGTTGGCCAAGTACAGCCCAGCCATTCAAGACTCCGCGCAGCCGTTATACGCCGTGCTCAATGTGGACCTCGCCGGACAGAAGCAGCGACTCGAAGAGATGCTCGCGTCGTTGCCGACCGGTGACGTTCGACGCGGTCAGCTTGTCTTCAACAACGAGAAGGCAGCGTGCAAGGCGTGTCACGCAATGGGCTATCTCGGCGGTAAGACCGGGCCGGATTTGACCCGCATCGGTGGCATTCGCAATGAGCGGGATCTGCTCGAATCCATTCTGTTCCCAAACGCCAGCTTCGTCCGCAGCTTCGAGCCGATGTTGATCGTGACTCAAGACGGCAAGACCGTGAATGGCCTGATTCGCTCCGAGACGTCCGACGAACTCGTCATCGCCACGGGGCCGAATCAAGAAGTCCGAGTCGCTCGCTCCAGCATCGAAGAAATCCGCCCGAGCAGCGTCTCCATCATGCCCGCCGGATTGGAAAAGCAACTGACGCTGGAACAGCTCGCCGACTTGATCGCATTCTTGAAGGCAGCGAAATAGTGCCGTGGACCTAGAGCTTCGTCACTTCTTGAATTTCGGGTTGGGTGGCTGGGGTCGAGCAACGCGAGCCCCCAGCGAAACGCAGGCTGGGGGCTCACTTCGCTCGA
>JAYUFI010000283.1:0-2341 GCA_043738805.1 Planctomycetaceae bacterium
CGAGCTGCGCGTGGCGATGTCGCAGTACGTGATTCAACGGCAAGAACCGGACGGACGTTGGCGACCAGCGTCAATTCGGCCACCGGCGGAACAATCCGAGGTCATGAACACCGCACTGGCACTGCGAGTCCTGCGACCTCTCAAACAATCCGCTCGACCGTTTGCGGCCGATGCCGAATGGTCCGTCACTGCCGAGGCAACTGAGCGACATGCACAGGAATGGCTCAACGAAGCTCCGCTGAAATGGCAGGAAGATTTCGTGGCCCGTTTGTGGAGTTTGCATTGGTTTGGTGACGAGACAAATCAACGCGCTGAAATCGTTCGCAAAATCGTCGAACGGCAGCGGCCTGATGGCGGTTGGGCCGCCGAAGACGAACTGAAGAGCGAAGCGTATTCCACGGGAATGACGCTGTTCGCGCTGCTCGATACCGGTGAGTCACCGACCTCCGCGCCGATCGTGCGCGGCTTGGCCTACCTGCTGCAAACGCAACACGCGGACGGATCGTGGCTCGTCGAAACAAGAGCGAAGCCGGTCCAAGTCTTCTTTGATAATGGCGACCCTCACGGCAAGAACCAGTTCATCTCGATCTCTGCGACCGGCTGGAGCGTCGCCGCGTTGGCTCGGTCGTTGTTCCTTTCACGCACTCTGACACATTGACCACTCACGTTGATTGACCGACTTTTCTTAGGTCGCCTACGCGGACGGTGAAACCGCGTTGATCGAAGTACTCACAAAGTGGGATCGAGTATTCACGGCTGACGCCCCAGGCGTCTCGCAGTTGTGACATCGTCGCTTGGCCGAGCTTGACGAGTGCCGCATCACACAGCCGCTTCGCGTGCTCGATCGACTCGGCGGAAAAGTACAGATCGTCGGTCAGTTTGATGAGCAGTCCGTCTTCGCAACTGACGTGCAATAACGGCTCGATCTGTTCGCGGCTCAGGCTGACGGCTGCGGCGAGTTCTTTCTTTGTCGGCGGCATCAAACCCGCCGCCATGATTTCTTGGAGGATGCGCGTTCGCGCCGCTTGTTGGTTCTTGGTGAGCTTTACTTGAGCATCCGCCGGACCAATCTGGGCACCAACACGAACGAGTTCTCCGCTTGCCAACAAATGATTGAACGCCGCTTCGAGCAAAGCGGCGTGAGTGATCTCGCGGCAGCTCGACACGAACAACTCGCGTGGCAATGCGCGACGCGGCTGATGCTTGGCGAGCACTTCGCGAATCGTCTTCATCACAGAAGCCGATATCGCGGCGAGCCGGTCTTTGTGAATGAGTTGGCTTGCGGGTCGATCGCTGCCGCCAACAGCTTGTTGACCCAACCGCAGCACAGGCGGCTCGCCTGTGATTTCGCTCGAAGGCACGAGCAGGCGAGCCGCCTGCTCTACGTTTTTCGACATGCTGTTGAGCCGAATCAATTGTCCGGAAGCTCGCAGCTCTTCCAGCAATCGCCGATACCGTGACGGCTGAATTCCGGCTCGGCGAGCGGCTTCGAGCGGTGACTCGCTGATGTGGTCTTGCTGACTGATAAGTGCCGTGAGTCGGTCAATGTCAGCCGCTGCGTTCCATTTCGCGCAGAGCGCCGCGAGGTCTTTGATCCGCTGACCCAACGGCAGCGACGGATCGAGTATTCGGCCTCCGGCTACCGTGATGCTCGGCGAAAGGCGACGCAGAATGAACCGCTGTCCGTGCGTGGCCGTGATCGGTTCCTGCGTGCGAAGTTCGGCAAACGCTCGCTCGCCCGGCGCGAGCGTCGCTCCTTTGAAATTGATCCGCGCACGGACCTCACGCGTGCCGAGATGCAGATGAAAGAGTTGTCGATCGCGCAGAATCAGCGGCGATGAGTCGAGGTTCTGTAACTCGACAAGCATTCGCTTTGTCGGTTGCAGATAACCGAGAGCAGCGAGTTCCATGCCCCGTTCGATTTCGTCGGTTTTCACTCCAACCAGATTGATCGCCGTCCGTTGTCGAGCGGTTGCGTCACTCGCTTGTGAGCCATGATGTTGCACGCCGCGCACTCGAACCTCACGACCAGCAGGCAACAGCCCCAATATATCGCCCGCTTGAACATGACCACTCAGCACCGAGCCCGTCACGACGGTGCCGTGTCCCGCAATACTGAAGACGCGATCAATCGGCATCCGAAATAGTTCGACCGTTTCAGGTAGAGCAACATCACGAGCCAACTGAATCAGTGCCGCTCGTAGATCGCTCAAGCCGTCGCCCGTTGCCGACGACACGGGCACAATCGGGCAGTTTTCTAAGAACGTGCCGCTCACGAGCGCTTCGATGTCCGCGCGAACGAGACTGACGAATTCCGGTTCGACCAAGTCGATCTTCGTGA